>NZ_JAMBDT010000018.1:0-60761 GCF_025143765.1 Gordonia sp. p3-SID1431 | reverse complement strand
CGAAAAGTGGTGGGTTTGCGCAGCGATCAGACCGCCTTCTTCCGCTTCCGCTGCCCGGCCCGGGCGGAGACCGCGGCGCCGAGGAGGATCATCCGCATGGTGCGCTCGGCGGCGTCGGCGAGGAGCTTCTCTCCGTTGGCGACCGCCTCCGACAGCGGCATCGGTACCGTGATGATCGACGCGATCGCCCCGATCCCCACGTCGTGGACGGCGGGCGCACCGTGCCCGAGCGAACCCGCCAGCGCGACAACGGGCACACCCCGCAACTGGGCGCGGCGGGCCACCTCCGCGGGCACCTTGCCGCGAGGGGTCTGGAAGTCGATCGAACCCTCTGCGGTGATCACCAGATCCGCCTTGCCGATCCGATGATCGAGGTCGATGCCGGACAGCCCGGAATCGAGTAGTGCGTCGAACCGCGAGCGCAGTTTCCCGCCGGCTGCCGCCAGGCCCGCACCTAGTCCACCCGACGCGCCGGACCCGGCCCCCTGCCGATAGTCGATGTCGGCCAGCCCATCCCGCTGCAGTATGTCCGCCCAGACGTCGAGCGCCGCCGACAGCGAGTCGACCTGTGCGGGCGTCGCCCCCTTCTGCGGCCCGAAGACGCGGGCGACGCCGCTCGGTCCGCAGAGGACGTTGTGCGGGTTGCCCGCGACCACCACCTCGGTCTCACGCAACCGCGGATGCAGGCCGGTGAGATCCAGCGACGCCGCGCGCGCCAGTTCGTTTCCGCCGCAATCGATCTCGTCACCGTCATGGTCCAGGACGCGCGCACCGAGCGCCTGGAGCGCACCCGCGCCGCCGTCGCATGTGCCCGAGTCGCCGCAGCCGACGAGAATCGCCGACACCCCCGCGTCGAGGGCCGCGGCAATCAGTTGTCCCACTCCGTAAGTGGTGGTGGCGGCGGGATCTCGCTGCCCCGCCGGAACGAGTGCCAATCCAGCTGCGGCGGCCATCTCGACGACGCCGATGCGGTTCCGACCGACGCCGACCTCGGCCCAGTGCGACTGCACCGGCTCACCGGTGGGGCCGCAGACGGTCAGCTCGTGGAGGCGCCCGTTGCCCGCGGCCGCCAGGATGCGCGCCGTTCCCTCCCCGCCGTCCGCGATCGGTGCGATGTCGACGCGCACCCCGGGGAGCGTGCGCCGCACCCCCGCGGCGATGGCGGTCGCCACCGACACGGCGTCGAGGCTCTCCTTGAAACCACTCGGGGCGACCAGGATTCGTTGCGGAACTCGGACAGACATCGGCACTCCTGTTGATCGATCGGACAAGGTTTTGTTGACGGGAGGGGAACTGGCGCCCGGAGGCACATTCGGGACAGTCGCGGCGATGCGACGGTCAGGACGAGAGGAGGGGCAGACCCAGGTAGGGCCAGACCCAGAACCCGAAGATGATGAGCAGCACCAGCGACACCGGCGCGAGCAGCGCCGACATCGTGAGCAGGTGTCGGGGTTCGTAACCGGGGACGTCGTCGCTCGCCGCGAACATGGCGACCGGTTTGGCCGAGCTGGTGAGGGTGATGCAGAACCCGGCGGCCGCGGTGGACAGGAAGGCCGCGGCGACGGGGTCGACCCCAATGGCCGGGGCGGTCACCACGATGATCGGGATCAGCACCGCCGAACGGGCTGAACGGGATTGGATCACCAGATGCGCGAGCAGCGAGACGATCGCTGCGACGACGACGAACACCATCGCCGCCGCCGGCCCGGTCTCGGCGATGGACCCGAAGGCCTGATCCGCCAACCACTCCGCGGCACCACTGGAATTGAGCGCCATCCCCAGCGCGAGGGTGGCGGCCATGAACAGCAGGAGCGTCCACGGGACGGTCTTCAGCGCCGCGCCCAGGGTCGTCGCGCCGACCGCCGGCGCCGACGCGGCCAGCGCGCCGAGCACCGCGACGATGGCCGGGTCGACGCCGTGCAGGGGTTCTGAACACCACAGCACCACAACGAGTCCGAGAATGACGGACACTCGTCGTTGAGCAGACGTGAGCGGTCCGGAGGTCGCCGTCCCGGTCGCTGCGAGAGCGGTCGGCGGTACACACAGCGGACGTGCTCGTTCGGCGTGATCGGTCATCAACCACAGTGCCGCCTCGGCCGCGAGATGCGACCACACGAGGGCCAGGGGGATGCCGAGAACCGCCCAGTGCAGGAATCCGATACCGCTACCGGTTGCTGCCGAGACGATCTCGACGGTGATGAGGTGCGCGCCGGCACCCAGGAGCGATCCCACCGCCGAGAAGAGGATCACCATCGGGAAGACCAGAGCGAGGCAGAGCACCAGGCGGGGCCGGTCACGCAGGACCGCGGCAAGCGCGAGGAAGATCGGAAGAGCAAGGGCCGCACGCCCGGACGTCGCCGGGATCGCGAACGTGGTCAGCAACAGGGCCGCGGTGATGAGATGGACCAACTGACGAGGCGTCCGGGCCCGGCGGACGACACGCGCCGACACACGAGCCGACAGACCTGACGCCGTGATCGCGGCCGCGATCACGAAAGCACCGATCAGCAACCAGATCACGCCGGAGCCGAGCGTGCCCGCGAACGTGTTGGCGTCGATGATGCCGAAGACCACCAGAGCGATACCGCCACCCAGCGCGACATAGGTGTCATCCAGCGGCGAGAAGATCCACGCCCACACCGCGATCAAGAACACGAGCAGGGTGACGACGGCGTCGAAGGACAGCTCGCCCGACCATCCGGCGTGACCGACGAACGCGCCGGCGACGACCACGACGACGAGTCCTGCTGTCGCCCAGAGTGACAGCAGGCCGCCGAGGGTGTCCCGCAGGGAGCGTCGGGGCGGTGGCGGCACCACCTTTCGCACCGGTGGACGCGTCGCGTACATCGTCACCGGCCCCGGGTGTCCCGGGCCTCGGTCGATCGTGTGCGGAACGTTCATGGCGACCACTCTGCGGTGCCGGCGTGACACCTTCATGAGGCGCGAATGAAAGTTCTTTCACGGAAAGAACCGGTGAACAGACGGCAAACCCACCACCGGATCGGGCCGGCGGTGGGTCTGCGCGGTTACCCCAGTGGTGTGTCGGATCTACTTCGGTGGCATCCGGATGCCGCCGTCGACGCGGATGACCTCCGCGTTCATGTAGCTGTTGGTGACCAGCTCGACGACCATCGAGGCGAGCTCGTCCGGCGCACCCAGGCGATGCGGGAACAGGACCGACTCGCCGAGCTTGGCCTTGAACGCCTCAGCCGCTTCGCCTTCACCGTAGATCGGGGTGTCGATCAGACCGGGGGCGATGGTGTTGACGCGGATGCCGACCGCGGCCAGGTCGCGCGCGACCGGGAGGGTCATGCCGACGACGCCGCCCTTCGACGACGAGTACGACGCCTGGCCGATCTGGCCGTCGAAGGCTGCGACGCTGGCCATGTTGACGATCGCGCCGCGCTCGCCGTGGCCGTCGAGCGGCTCGTTGCGGCTCATGGCGGTGGCCGCGAGACGGATGCAGTCGAAGGTGCCGATCAGGTTGATCGCGATGACCTTCTTGTAGGCGTCGAGGTTGTGGGCCGACCCGAACTCACCGTCGCGACCGATGGTGCGCTGCGCCCAGCCGATGCCGGCCGAGTTGACCAGCGCACGCAGCGGGCCCAGTTCGGTGGCCGCGTTGACGGCGGCTTCGATCTGTTCGGTCGAGGTCACGTCAACGGCGACGAACTGTCCGCCGATCTCCTTGGCGAGTTCCTCGCCCTTGTCCGCGTTCAGGTCGGCGACGATGACCTTTGCACCCTTGGCCGCCAGCTGGCGAGCCGCAGCCGCGCCGATGCCGGACGCGCCACCCGTGACGATTGCACTAGCTCCATTGATATCCACGCCCCGGAGCCTATCGAGCGTTCTATCGCTCGGTAAAGCCCTTCGGGGAAACACCCCGCATCGAAATCCTCCACATCAGATCACCCCGCGCCGAACCACCCCGGGGTCAGACGCACTTCACGATGGGTTCGGGCGCGTAGCGGACGGTGCGGGTGGACCGATCGATCTCCCGTCCGGTACGCGCGTCCTTGATGATCCGGGTGTCCGATGCCGTGAAACCCTTGCTCCCGCTGCTCGGGATGCAGTCGTCCCCGCGCGGAACGCGGACTCGCGGCGGATCGGTGGGGGCAACCCGCTCACCCGTGACCGACTCGACCTCGAACGCCTTCGTTCCCCAGAGCCGAACCGTCACCGACGACGGCGACCAGGCGGTCTCGATCAGCACGCCGTGCCGCGTGTTGTTGCGGAACTTTAGGTCGATGGCGCCTTCGAACACGGTCGCCTCCCGCGCCTCCGGGTACCGCGAGATGTAGTACGCGTGCTCGGTGTGGTCGACGTCTTCGAGCCCGGCGAAATAGGTCGCGTTGTACAGGGTCGTCGCGAACTGGGAGATCCCGCCGCCGACCGCGTTCGACGCCCGACCGTGGTCGATGATCGTCGACTCCACGTACCCCTGCTCCGCTCCGCGCGGCCCGGTGTGCCCGTTGAGCGAGAACACCTTTCCGGGCAGGACGAGGGCCCCGTCGACCTCGGCGGCGACGAGCCGGATGTTCTCCCCGGAAGCGCTCGAGAAGCCACCGGTGGTGTACTCGCTGATCAGTTCGGTGACCCCGAGCTTGCGCGCGGCATCGGTCGTGAGCTTCGGCTCGACGTCGTCGTAGACGACCTCGACCCTGCGATCGCCACCGTCGGCCGCCGCACTCGTGGCGACGGCGGCCAGGGTCTTCGGCCAGTTGATCGCGGCGCCGTCGACGCCCGGCACCACCTGCGGACGGCCGGACGCCAGACTGAACGTCGCGCTGACGGGGGCCCGTTGCGAGGCGTCGAGGTCGGGGGCGAGGATCTCGCGCCCCACCTTCTCGTCGGCTCGGGGGGTGAGCCCGCCGCGGCCGTCGGGCCCGAAGGTCACCATCGACGCCAGGTCTCCCGCGGGCACCTCGACCGTCCGTTTGCGGCGGTCCACGAGACTCACGGGAGCCGCGACCACCCGTTCGGCCGGTCCGGCGACGGTCGCGGCCACGACCTCGGCGCTCACCGTCGGCGAGAAGGGTTCCATGGGCAGGTCGACGGGGGCGCCGTCCAGCCAACGGTCGAGGAGGGTCGCGGCGGCAGCGTCTCGCGCGATGCGTTCACCCTTGGCGGGCTGATCCCCGACGGGCTCGGTGCCGTCGTAGTGCACACCACCCTCGACCGCGGCCTTCTCGAGTGACGCGCGCTGGGCGTCGAGCGCCGCGTTCATCGCCGTCCGATCCAGCGTGACGACCGGCTCGACGTCGAAGTCGCGGCCGAGCAGCGCGGCCAGACGGACGAGCGGATTGCGCGGTTGCTCGAGGAGACGAGCCCGCGTCGCATCGGCGTCGTATGTGAGTCCCAGCTCGGCGGGCGCGACCTCGGCCGAGCCCTCCGGCGTCCGCAAGACGACCGGTTGTCGCGAGCGCGCCGTCAGCTCGTCGAGTACGGAGGTGAGTTCGGCGGAGTTCCGACCGCCCGCATCGATACCGCCGACGACGGCGTTGCGTGGGGAATCGGAGCGGGTGGCCACGAACTCCGCGGCGAGGACGAGCGTGATCACGGCGACGACGGCGAGCACGGCGCGTAGCGCGGATCGTGCTCGGCGAGAGCCTGGGGTCACAACTCCATCCATCGGGGCTGGCAGCTCGGCGGGCTGACGACTTACCAATCAGGGGGGTGGCCGCAGAACTACGGTCGGGAAAGCAGGCGCTCCGGCCGAGCTGTCGGGTCGGGGGTCTGACAGCGCAGCCGGAGCTATAGACATATTTACGCTACTTTTCGGCCGGAGGCATCCCCGGACGGCCGATTCTGTCGAATATGTGACGAAGTACCCCGATTCGTCCCACGAAAGTGAGACGGATCGGCCGATCAGTCGCCGATCCGTCTCACTTATCGGGATTCCAGCTCTGGATGATGTCCGCTTCGGGTCGTCAGCCCTCGATGATCGCGGTGACGCCCTGGCCGCCCGCGGCACAGATCGAGATCAGCGCGCGACCGCCGCCGTTCTCCTTGATCTGCTTGGCCGCCTGCGCGACGATCCGGCCGCCGGTCGCCGCGAAGGGGTGACCCGCCGCGAGCGACGAACCGTGGACGTTGAGCTTGCTGCGGTCGATCGAACCCAGTGCCGAGTCGAGGCCGAGGCGCTCCTTGCAGTACTCCTCGGACTCCCAGGCCTGCAGGGTCGCGAGGACCACCGACGCGAAGGCCTCGTGGATCTCGTAGAAGTCGAAGTCCTGCAGTGTGAGCCCGTTGCGGGCGAGCAGACGCGGCACCGCGTAGGTCGGAGCCATGAGCAGCCCGTCGGGCCCGTTCACGTAGTCGACCGCGGCGGTCTCGCTGTCCACGAAGTAGGCGAGCACCGGCAGTCCGCGGTCGGCGGCCCACTCATCGCTGGCGAGCAGCACGGTCGACGCACCGTCGGTGAGCGGCGTCGAGTTGCCCGCGGTCATCGTCGCGTCGCCGAGGGAGACGCCGAAGACCGGCTTGAGCTTGGCGAGCTTCTCCGCGGTGGAGTCGCCGCGCAGGTTCTGGTCGCGGGTCAGGCCCAGGAACGGGGTGATGAGGTCGTCGAAGAAGCCGGCGTCGTAGGCGGCCGCCATGTTCTGGTGGCTGCGGGCGGCCAGCTCGTCCTGGTCGGCGCGCTTGATGCCGAACTCCTTGGCCGTGACGGCGGCGTGCTCGCCCATCGACATGCCGGTGCGGGGCTCGCCGTTGCGCGGGATCTCGATGCCGAGCTTGGTCAGCAGCTTCGCGGCGCCGAGGATCTGGTCCTTGGTGCTCCGCGCGCGATTGACCTCGAGTAGCTGACGACGCAGGCCCTCCCCCACGGCGATCGGTGCGTCCGACGTCGTGTCGACGCCACCGCCGATCGCGGCGTCGTAGCGGCCGCGGGCGATGCCGTCGGCGACCGTCGTGATGGCCTGCAGTCCGGTGCCGCAGGCCTGCTGGATGTCGAACGCGGGGGTGTACGGCGACAGCGCCGAGCCCAGCACCGACTCGCGGATGAGATTGAAATCACGGGCGTGCTTGAGCACGGCGCCGCCGGCGACCATGCCGAGCTGCTCGCCCTGCAGGTTGAAGCGGCTCACCAGGCCGTCGAGCGCGGCAGTGAACATCTCCTGGTTCCCGACCTTCGCGTACGCCTTGTCCTGGCGTGCGAACGGGATGCGATTGCCGCCGAGGATCGCGACGGGACGATCGCTGCGGGTCTTCGGCTTGCTGGTGGGGTTGGACTGTTCGGCCACGTCGATCTCCCAAGGGTCGGGTGCGGTATCTATAGCGTATTCTTACTCATCAGTAAGTTCGTTGTCGAACGACAGTCAGAGGAGATCAACGTGGCCGCCAACGGAAACACTGGCCTGTACTCGAGCTTCGTCCATTCCGCGCCCGGCGCATTCATCGCCAAGCAGGCCGGGTTGCCCGTCCCGCCGCCGCTGCGGCGCTACAAGGCCTCCGAGCCGCCGCTGCCCGGCCCCGTGCTGCTCGGCGGGTCCGGCCGGCTCGTCGAACCGCTTCGCGAGATGCTCTCGACCGAGGACTACGACCTCATCCAGAACGCCACGACCGGCCGCAGCGCCGACAAGTACGGCGGCCTCGTCTTCGACGCGACCGGCATCACCACTCCCGCCGAGCTGCGTCAGCTCTTCGAGTTCTTCCAGCCCGCGATGCGCTCGACCGCGGCCTGCGCACGGTTTCTGGTCATCGGCACCACGCCGGAGCTGGTCACCGATCCCTCCGAGCGCGTCGCGCAGCGCGCACTCGAAGGCTTCACCCGATCGCTGGGCAAGGAACTCCTGAAGGGGTCCACCGTCCAGCTCGTCTACGTCTCCCCCGACGCCAAGACCGGTTTGACCGGCCTCGAGTCGACCGTCCGCTTCGTGCTGTCGGCGAAGTCGGCCTTCGTCGACGCCCAGGTCATCCGGGTCGGCGGCGCCGACGCCACCGCGCCGAAGAACTGGGACAAGCCCCTGGAGGGCAAGGTCGCCGTCGTCACCGGTGCCGCCCGTGGCATCGGTGCGACGATCGCCGAGGTCCTCTCCCGCGACGGCGCGCACGTGATCGCCGCCGATGTCCCGCAGGCCGGGGACGCGCTGTCGGAGACGGCGAACAAGGTCGGCGGCACCGCCTTCCCGCTCGATGTCACCGCGGCCGACGCCGGCGCGAAGCTCGCCGAGCACGCTCTCGAGCGGCACGGCGGCATCGACATCATCGTCAACAACGCCGGCATCACCCGCGACAAGCTGCTCGCCAACATGGACGACTCCCGCTGGGACGCGGTCATCGCGGTCAACCTGATCGCACCGCAGACCCTCGTCGAGACGCTGCTCGAGAAGGGTGCTTTACGCGAGGGCGGCGCCGTCGTCGACGTCTCGTCGATCGCCGGCATCGCGGGCAACCGCGGCCAGACCAACTACGGCGCCTCGAAGGCCGGTGTCATCGGCCTCGTCGACGCCTACGCGCCGATCCTCGCCGAGAAGGGCATCACCATCAACGCGGTGGCGCCCGGCTTTATCGAGACCAAGATGACCGCGGCCATCCCGCTCGCGACCCGTGAGGCCGGCCGCCTGATGAGCTCGCTGCAGCAGGGCGGTCAGACCGTCGACGTCGCCGAGACCGTGGCCTACTTCGCCAACCCGGCGAGCAATGCCATCACCGGCAATGTGGTCCGCGTGTGCGGCCAGGGATTCCTGGGGGCCTGATGGGCAAGACGATCACCCTCCCGTCCGCACCCGGCACCGCCGAGCTGTACGGCAAGGCGGTCACCGCGCTGCTGCCCGGCATCGGCAAGCCGCCACGGGTGCCGGCCGACGCCACCGCACCCGAGACGCGTTACCGACTCGACGGCGTGCGGGTGGATTCGACTGCGCTGCAGGCGTACTGCCACGCGACCGGGCAGCGGTTCGGCGGCACCCTGCCGCTGACGTACCCGTTCGTGCTGCAGTTCCCGGTCGTCATGAAGCTCATGACGTCCGACGAGTTCCCGTTCGGTGCAGTCGGTTCGGTACACATGACGAACACCATCGAACGTTCGCGGCCCATCGAGGTCGGTGAGCCGCTCGACATCGTCACGCATGCACAGAACCTGCGCGAGCACCGCAAGGGCATCCTGATCGACGTCGTCAGCGAGATCCGCGTCGGATCGGAACTCGTCACCACCCAGACGGCGACGTTCCTGAAGCAGCAGCGCACCAGCCTGTCCGACGAGCCGCGGGGTCCTGAACCGAAGTCGAAGACCCCGCCGCCGCCGGACGCCATCCTGGCCGTCGACCTCAAGCGGATCCGCGAGTACGCCGCAGCCTCGGGCGACCGCAACCCGATCCACATGGGCAACCTGCCGGCGAAGGCCTTCGGCTTCCCCAAGGCCATCGCCCACGGGATGTGGAGTGCCGCAGCAGCTGTCGCGAACGTGGAGGCGCAACTGCCGGACGCGGTCACCTACGACGTCAAGTTCGGCAAGCCGATCCTGTTGCCCGCCAAGGTGAACCTCTACACCCGCCGCATCGACGGGAAGGGGAGCTTCGACATCGCGATCCGCGACCGCCGCAAGGGATTCCCGCACCTCACCGCGACGACGCGGGAGGGCTGAGGGCCCTCGCCTTTCGCTCCCGCGGTCTCGTTTCCGTCTCGCTTATTGGATCCAATCAGCGGATGGGAAGCGGGGCCGCGGGAGCGTTTGCGTTGCACCTCAGGTGTCGACACTTCAGGCGTCGGTACCGACGCCCTTCAGGCCGCGCCAGGTGATGCCGACGAGGAGGTTGGTGGCCTTCTCGAGGTCGACGTCACCCTCCGTGATGCGGTCGGCGACGGCCTCGGCGGCGCCGACGATCGACACGGCGGTGAGTTCGAAGTCGATGTCGCTGTCGACCTCGACGGTCGTGCCCGCCTTGATCAGTTGGGCGACCATCTCGGTGACCCGCTGGCGGCTCTCGGAGACGATGCCGGCGAAACCGGCGGTGCCGATGGCGACGCGGTAGAGCACCCGCCAGGACTGCCGGTGCTCGTGCACGAAGCGGAGGAACTCGCGGATCACCGTGACGGCCTGCTCACGCTGCGACAGCGAAGGGTCGAAACCGACGCTCATCGCGTCGATGAACAGACCGGACTCACGGGCGATGCACGCACTGAACAGTTCGTCCTTCGAGCCGTAGTACAGGTAGAGCATCGGCTTGGAGATCTGCGCCTCGGAGGCGATGGCGTCCATCGAGGTCTCGCGAAAACCGTTCTGCGCGAACACCTTGACGGCCGCATCGAGCATCTGCTGCTCGCGCACCGCGCGGGGCAGGCGCTTCGTTCCGCCCGACATGACCACCTCCGTTCACGACAACTGCTCCGACCGACGATATCAACAACTTACCAATCGGTAAGGTGAAACCCCATTCAAGCCGGTTCAGGGGTCTCAGCAGTTCAACAGTTCACCACACCCTTGGAGCGCAGGATGCGCACCACCTTGCCATCGAGGCGAGCGGGCGCGAGACGCCCGGCCGACACCGCGCGCTCGAGGTTGTCGAGCACCGACGCGACACGGTCGGTGGAGAGCCACAGCGCGACGTCCCCGCCAGCGAGGATGAACCTCTCCACCGCCTGCTCGATGGGGTACTGCGCGCTGATCGCCGCCATGCCCGACAGGTCGTCGGAGTAGATCACACCGTTGAACCGCGGACCGTCGTAGCCGACGCCGGTGCGCAGCATCTGGATCGCGGGTCGGCTGATGCTGGCGGGCAACCCCTTCGTCAGACCCGGGACGATCAGGTGGCCGACCATCGCGCCCGCGGTCCCGGGGTCGCGCAGGAGAGTCCGGAACGGCACGAGATCGCTGTCCTGCAGCTCGGCGAGCGACGGGACCGTCACGACACCGAGGTGCGAGTCACCCGAGCCGTGCCCGTGTCCCGGAAAGTGCTTGTACACCGGCGTGATTCCCGCGTCGGCCAGTCCTGCCGCATAGGCGCCCGCGTACTCGGTCACGACCGCCGGGTCGTTGCTGAAGGACCGGTCGCCGATCACCTCGTTGTCGGACTCGTCGCTCACGTCGGCGACCGGCGCGAAATCGACGGTGACACCGAGGCGCTTGAGCTTGCGGCCCACATCCGCCGCGATCGCGCGCACCTGCTCGGGCGTCTTGGTCTGGGCGAGTTCACGGGCCGAGGCGTGGTCGATGCCGAGCGCGGACAGGCGCGACACCCGCCCGCCCTCCTGATCGACGGAGACCATCAGCGGGATCGGCGAGTTCTGCGAAATACGTGCTGCCGCACCGCTCGTCAGAATCGCCTTGTCGGTCCAGCTCCCGACGAAGATCCCGCCGATCTCCTCGTTCTCGACGATCTGCTGCGCGTCGGCCGCCCCGGTGACGCCGACGACGATCAGCTGCGCCAGCTTCTGGCGTACGGACAGTTTCGCGAGTTCGCTTGCACCACAACTGTTTGCGACCGGAACGGTCGTCGGCGACGCCGACGAAGACGTCGAAGCGAGCGACGACGCCGAGTACGAGGGAGTCGGTGGCGGTGAGTCCGGCGTCGACGACGCGCACGCCGCCAGCGCCGCGCACAGTACGGCGACCGTCCCTGTCGTCATCGCATTCCGGATCCAGTTGTCACGGATCCCTTCACGACGAATCCGCCGGGGTCTGCGAGTTGGGCCCATGGCACGAGTCTGGCATGTAGTCTGAGCCAATGGACGTGGGGTCCGATTCGTCCGGGTCCGCCACCGCCGGGCGCGGTAGCGGCGGCAACAGTGCCGCACAAACACTGATGATCGCCTATGACGGGTCCCCGAACGCCGACCGCGCCATTCGCTACGCCGGACAATTCCTTCGCGCGCAATCCGCAGTGGTCGTCACCGCCTGGCAGCCCGGCGGCATGACGCCGGCACGTATGTCCACCCTCGCCGGCGGGATGCAGCCGTTCATCGACACCCAACTCGACGCCGGCGTCGACCAGGCGCTCGAAGACGAGGCCGCCTCGATCAACGAGCGCGGCGTGACACTCGCCGCCGAGTGCGGACTGACCGCACGCGGATCGCTCGTGGAGGTGGAGTCGACGGTGTGGGGTGCGCTCGTCGCCGCCGCCGAAGCGCTCGACGTCGATCTCCTGGTCACCGGAACGCGCGGGGCGTCGGGACTCAAGGCACTGCTGCGGTCCAGCGTCGCCGAGAGGGTCCTCAAACATTGCCATCGGCCGGTGTTCATCGTGCCCGCGAAGTGCGAGAAAGAACCGCAGGTCACGTTGTAGGGGATCTCTGCCGGGCAGGGATCTCTGCCGAGGTCACCAAGTGGCTTCGACACGGCGCCTCGCTTCGCTCGGGGCCGGCTCAACCAGCGGGGGGTGGCTTCGACACGGCGCCTCGCTCCGCTCGGAGCCGGCTCAACCAGCGGGGGCGGCACACCCGCCGGGCCGAGCGTCCCCACCTGACGGCCGAGCTAGTCGAGGTCACCAAGTGGCTTCGACACGGCGCCTCGCTCCGCTCGGAGCCGGCTCAACCAGCGGGGGGGGCGAGCCGGCTCGACCAGGGGGGCGGGCCCGCTCAACCGGCGGTGGGGACCAGCTCAATCAACAGTGACGTGTCCTGATCTGTGGGATGCGTGGCCTGGACGCCACGGGCGGCGTCGGAAACGATGTCTGCATGACGCGATCGGTGCTGATTCTCGGGTTCCCCGGGGTACAAGCCCTGGACGTGACGGGACCGGCCGACGTGTTCACCACCGCGTCGTACGCCCTCGCCGACCAGGGCGCGCAGGTCCGCTACGACCTGCGGCTGGTGTCGAAGTCCGGTCTGCCGGTGGGCACCGGCGTCGGTCTGGAGTTCGTCGCGCATCCACTCCCCGATCCGGCCGAACCGCTGGACATCCTGATCCTGCCCGGCGGCACCGGCGTCCACGACGCCTCCCGCGACCCCGACCTCGTCGACTGGATCCGACGGGCGGCGCAACGGGCACGACGCGTCGTCAGCGTGTGCAACGGCGCGTTCCTCGCCGCCGAGGCCGGCCTCCTCGACGGCAAACGCGCGACGACGCACTGGGCCGTGACCGGGTTGCTCGCCGAGCGATACCCGTCGATCCAGGTCGACGCCGAGGCCCTGTTCGTGCGCGGCAGCGACCGCGTGTGGAGTTCCGCGGGCGTCACCGCCGGTATCGACCTCTCGCTGGCCCTCATCGAGGAGGACCACGGCACCGAGCTCGCACAGCTCGTCGCGCGGTGGCTCGTCCTCTACATGCGGCGCCCGGGTGGTCAGAGCCAGTTCGCCCCGCCGGTGTGGATGCCCCGGGCCCGGCGCACGGCGATCCGCGAGATCCAGGAACGTATCGAGGCCGAGCCGGGCCGGGTGCACCGCGTCGACGACCTCGCCCGCGACGCGTCGATGAGCCCACGCCATTTCTCCCGCGTCTTCACCGACGAGACCGGTGAGGCGCCGGGCGCCTATGTCGAACGGGTCCGGACCGACGCCGCCCGTCGTGCACTCACCCAGAGCGACGACACGATGCCGGCGATCGCCACCCGGTGCGGATTCGGGTCCGCCGAGACGATGCGGCGCACCTTCGTCCGCCGGCTCGGCGTGCCGCCCGATCAGTACCGCCGCACCTTCCGCTAGCCGCACACCCGAGAACCCACGACCCGAAATGCATCCATGACCCAGATCGCGATCGTCCTCTACCCGCGGTTCACCGCTCTCGACTTCATCGGTCCCTACGAGGTACTGCGCGCGCTGCCCGACGCCGAGGTCAGATTCGTCTGGCACGAGCCGGGACCGGTCGTCGCCGACTCGGGCGTGCTCGTCGTCGGCGCCACGCATTCATTCGACGAGACACCGTCGCCCGACGTCGTCCTGGTGCCGGGTGGCCCCGGTTGTTTCGCCGCGTCACAGGACGAGAAGGTCCTCGACTGGCTGCGCGCGGTACGACCGGGCGCGCAGTGGACGACGTCGGTCTGCACCGGTTCGGTCGTCCTGGCCGCGGCCGGTCTGCTCGACGGCAGGCCGGCCACGACGCACTGGTCGTCGATGGCCGCGTTGACCCTGCACGGGGCGAATGCGGTGTCCGACGAGCGCATCGTGCGCGCGCTGCCCGACGACGACCTGGTCACCGCCGCGGGCGTGTCCGCCGGTATCGACCTCGCGCTGTGGCTGGCCGAGCAGATCGCCGGGCGCGCACGAGCCGAGGCGATCCAGCTGGTCATCGAATACGACCCGCAACCGCATCTCGATTCCGGGCACCGGTCCAAGGCGTCGGCCGGCACGATCGCGACGTCGACGATGCTGCTCAGCCACGACGTCGACAAGCCCGAACTGCTGAAGACGAGTGCGCGGCTGCTGTGGGATCGCACCCTGACGAAAGTGCGGTCTCGGCGTTGACCGCGGCCGCATCGATCCGCAGGTGTCAGCGGGTGTCACCCGGAATCGGACTTCGGCGATGGTAGTTTCATCGCCATGACCAACAACCGCCTTGTCGCCGGAGCCGTCGCCGGGGTCGCCGGCATCCTGGTGGGACTCGGCGCGGTGTTCCTCGGCGGGTTCCTGGCCTCCGAGAACAGCCCGTCCACCGATCTGAACAACATCAGCCCGAACAACGGATTCGTCCAGGGTTCGGTGGACTACGGTTCGCGCGGCGGAGCCGGCGAGACCAACTGACCCATCCACGACGCCGCCGGTCCCGGCGTCTCCTGATCGACAGCAGCCGCAACTGAGTACTCCGCCTCCGCCACCGGATCAGTCCGTACTCAGCCGACGCGGTATCGCCGTCGTCGGCGCGATCTCGCTGCTGATCTGCCTGCTGCAGTCACCGGGCCGCATCGCCGCCGACACCAAACTCGACCTCACCGCGAATCCGCTCGGGTTCCTCGCGCGCGCCGCGCATCTGTGGACGCCGAACGCACCGATGGGGCAGGTGCAGAACCAGGCCTACGGGTACTTCTTCCCCCACGGGGCGTTCTTCGCCCTGGGTGACCTTCTCGCCGTTCCGCCGTGGATCGTGCAACGCCTCTGGTGGGCGGTGCTGCTCACCGTCGGCTTCGTCGGCATCGTCCGCCTCGCCGAGATGCTGCGGCTGGGCTCGCCCGCCTCGCGGATCATCGCCGCCGCCGTCTTCGTGCTCAGCCCGCGGGTCCTGACCACCCTCGGCTCGATCTCATCGGAGACCCTGCCGATGATGCTCGCCCCGTGGGTGCTGATCCCGGTGGTGCGGGCACTCGACACGCGGGCCGAGAACGCTGCCCCGCTGTGGCGGGAGGCCGCGCGTGCGTCGGCCGCGGTCGCGCTGATGGGCGCGGTCAATGCCGTCGCCACGCTGGCAGCGCTCGGCGTCGCCGCTCTGTGGTGGCTGCTGCACAGTCCGCGCGACCGACGCTGGTGGCGGTTCGGCGCCTGGACCGCGGCCGGCCTGACCCTGGCATGCGCGTGGTGGGTCGTGCCGCTGCTGATCCTGTCGCGCGTGAGTCCGCCGTTCCTGGACTACATCGAATCGTCCCGGGTCACCACGCAGTGGACCTCGCTCACCGAGGTGCTGCGCGGGGCGAGTTCGTGGACGCCGTTCGTGTCGCCGGAGCGCGTCGCCGGGGCGGTGCTCGTCACCCAGCCCGCCGCGGTACTGGCGACCGGGACCATCGCGGCCGCGGGGCTCGCCGGATTGTGCATGCGGCACATGCCGTTCCGCGGCCGTCTCGTCGCGATTCTCGGCGTCGGCCTCGTCCTGATGTGCGTCGGCTACGCGGGTGAACTCGGGTCGCCGGTCGCCGAGCAGGTACGCGTCTTCCTCGACGGCCCGGGCGCCCCGCTGCGCAACATCCACAAGTTCGAGCCGCTGCTCCGCATCCCGCTGGTCCTCGGTGTCGCACATCTCCTGGCACGGGTTCCGCTGCCGGGGAGTGCGAGTCGCCGGGAGACGCTCTCCGCCTTCGCCCAGCCCCAGCGGTCGCGACCGGTCGCCGCGACCATCGTCCTGCTCGTCGCCGTGATCGGCGCCGGGTCGTTGATGTGGACCGGTCAGCTCGCGCCGGACGGTACGTACCAGGCGATTCCACGCCACTGGCAGCAGACCGCCGACTGGCTGACCGAGCACAGCGAACGCGACGACGGCGCCCCGCCCGCCCGCGCGCTGGTCGTCCCCGGCGCCCCGTTCGCCGACCAACTCTGGGGGCTCACCCGCGACGAACCGCTGCAACCCCTGTCCGACACCCCGTGGGCGGTCCGCGACGCGATCCCGCTCACCCCGCCCGGCGCGATCCGCGCCCTCGACTCCGTACAACGGGAGATCGCCGCGGGCCGTGGCTCCCCCGGTCTCGCCGCCACCCTCGCCGGGCAGGGCATCGGATTCGTCGTCCTCCGAGCCGATCTCGACCCCGACACCTCGCGGTCGGCCCGCCCGCTGCTCGCGCAACAGGCACTCGACGAGTCGCCCGGGCTCCGTCGCGTCGCCGAGTTCGGTCCGCCGATCGGGCCACCCAGCGTCCGAGGAGTGGTGCGCGACAACGGACTACGGCCGCCGATGCCCGCGGTGCAGATCTACGCCGTCGGCGAACCGGGCGCGCCGACGACCGGCACCGGTCCGCGACTCGTCGACACCACCGGGCTCCCCCGCATTGCCGGCGGGCCCGAGGCGATCGCCGAACTGGCCGACGTCCGCGCACGCCAGGGACTTCCCCCGCTCGGACCCGTCGTGCTCGACGCCGACGCCCGCCGCGCCGGGATCGTCGACGGCCCGTTGATCGTGACCGACACACCCGCTGACCGGGAGACCGACTTCGGCCGCGTCGACGACCACAGTTCGGCGATCAGGTCGCCGTCGGACCCGCGTCGGACACAGAACGCCGTCGCCGACTACCCCGTCGACGGCCAACCACTGGTCCACGGGGAATGGTTGTTGGACAACGAGAGCGGCGAAGTCGAGGTGTCGACGTCGGGATCGGCGGCGGACGCGGTCCAGCCCGGGCAGACCTCGCCGGCCAACTCGGCGGCCGCGGCCTTCGACGGCAACCCGCAGAGCGCCTGGGTGAGCGGCGGATTGGAGACCGCGGTCGGACGATGGATGCGCATCGGTTTCACGACGCCGCGCACCGATCTCGCGGTGACCCTGACGACCGCGAAGGCGCTCGGACCCGACGTCACGAGTGCGCTGATCACCACCGAGGCGGGCAGCACGGTGGTCTCCGGTCTCGCTCCCGGCGAACCGGTCACCGTGACCGCCCCCAGCGGCCCCACCGGTTGGCTCCAGATCCGCGCGCTCCGCACCGACGACGGCACGGCGGGAAACCAATTCGCGCTCGGTGAGGTGACGGTCTCCGATCTGCGAACCGCGACGCCGTTGCGGATCCGCCACCGCGTGGTGTTGCCCGAACTCGAGGCCGGCACCGACGTGGCCCAGTGGCTGCTGTACCAGGAGCTGTCCGGGCGGGCGTCGTGCGTCTCCGACCCCGAGCGGCAGATGACCAGGTGCGCACCGGGTCTCGCACTCTCGCCGGAGACTTCGGCGGTGTTCGGGCGCGCACTCTCGGTGCCGTCGGATGTCACCGTCTCCCCCACCGCGATCCTGCGACCCCGACCCGGTGATGCTCTGGATCGGCTTCTCGCCGAGGACGACCGGGTCACGGCGCGCGGGCCCCGCCCGGTGACCGATCCCCGCGGCGGGCCCGCGGCTGCCGTCGACGGCGATCCCGGAACATCGTGGACCGCACCGGAGATCCCCGACGAGGAAGAGTCGCCCGCGCGCGACAGGGAGACCGACGATGGCGCAGCGGACGAGAACAGTCCCACCCTGGTCCTCGACCTCCCGCGCGCACAGCGGGTCGATTCGCTGACCATCGACGCCCCGCGGGGCTATCCCGCCGCGCCCACCGAGGTCGCGGTCGACCTCGGGACGGGAGAGCAGATCCGCGAGGTCGACGAGAGCGGTCTCGTGCGGCTCGATCCCGCGGTCACCGACCGTGTCGAGATCACCATTCGCGCGCAGTCCGACCTCATCGACGTCAACAGCCTCGGGTTCGCCAGTCCCGCACCACCGGGAATCGCCGAGGTCCGGGTGTCGCCCACGCCGGCAGACGGTGTCGGTGTCGATGCCGGTGCCGACCGGGTCGTCGAGATCGGTTGCGACGACGGCATCGGCCTGACCGCTGCCGGACAGGTCGTCCGAATGTCGGTGCGCGCCAGTGTGTCCGACCTCCGCAGCGGGCAGCCGGTGATCGGCCGCCCCTGCGACGGCGGCCGGCTCGTGCTGCCCGCCGGCCAGCAGGAGGTGTCGGTCAATCCCGGCGACGCCTTCACCGTCGACGCCGTCTCGCTGGTGAACGGTGATCCGGTCTCGGCGCCCGCGTCGACGTCCCCCGCGGTGACCGAGTGGTCGCCGGTGCGGCGCGTGGTGACGGTCGACGCCGGTGCGCAACGACTGCTCGTCGTGCCCGAGAGCACCAACCCGGGGTGGCAGGCGCACCTCGACGGCACGCAGCTACGGCCGGTCGTCGTCGACGGGTGGCAACAGGGGTGGGTCGTCCCCGCCGGTGCAGGCGGAACCATCGAACTCACCTTCCGATTCGACTCGCTGTACCGGTGGGCGCTGGTGATCGGGCTCGCGCTGATGGCGCTGCTGCTCGTCGCCGCGTGGTGGCCGTCGGCGCGTCGCACCCGGGCCGGTGAACCCGTCGTGGTTCCGTCCGGGCGCGGCAACGTGCTCGCCGCGGGGGGTGCGGTGTTCGCCGCGGCGTGGCTGGTGTCCGGCTGGTGGGGACTCGCGGCCGCCGTCGTGGTCGGCACCCTCGCCGCAGCGGTACCGCAGAAGACCGGCGTCACAATCACATTCGTGGCGATGATGACCGCGACCATCGGGCTGGCGGCCGGCCCCTGGCACGCCTCGGGCGGGTACCACGGGTCGCAGTGGTGGGTTCAGCTACCGGCGCTGGTGGCGGTGTCGATGACGGCCTGGCTGGTGTTCTGGTCGGCCGTCGACGACGGGCCTGATGACGACGGGCCTGACGACGACAAGGCGTCGGCCGCGTCGTGGCGCGAACGGTGGCGACGACGATTCTCGCGGTTGCGCAACCAGTTCCGGGCCGGCTCTTCGATGAAGGCATAGCTGGCCGCAGCGACGCCGATCGACAGCCCGAGGGTGATCACGAGCACCAGGAGGGTGTCGCCGCTGAACGGCACGATGCCGAACAGCGGGAAGACCACTGCCAGTATCGCGACATGCCAGATGAAGATCCCGTACGACCACCTCCCGAGCGCGAGCATCACGCGTGAGGTGAGGATGCGGAACGGCCCGTCGTTGCAGACGAGTGGGGCGAGCAGCGCATATCCGCAGAGCGCGCCCAGAAACATCTTGGTGGCGAACTCGATCTCGGTGACCGCGCCGAGACCGGTCGGGCCGGCGATCCTGGTGCATGCCAGCGCGTAGGCGACGACGAGGACGCCCAGCATGAGCGGGCGGTTCGCGCTGAGGCGGATCGTTCCCGCCATCCAGCGGCCCGTCCACGACGTCCCGGATGCAGAACCCGACGCCGGTCCACGTTCGAGGACTCCGGCGATCTCGGCCAGGACCAGACCCGCGACGAACCACGGGAGGTGGCCGAACACCCAGTTCTTGGTCTCCACGCCGTCGGCCACGGGCAGCGAGGTGCCGACCCAGGCCCAGCCGAGGCTCAGCGCACCGAGGAGGACGAGCGCCGGCACCCGCGCCCGCAGACGGCTCCCGCGCAGCCGCAGGAGAGCGAAGCCGATGAGCGGCAGCAGTGCGTAGAAGGCGATCTCGACCGAGAGGCTCCACATCTGGGTCAGACCGGCGGTCAGTGTCAGCGGCACGAAGACCTGCGTGAGCGTGAGGTTCGCCAGCCAGACCTGCGCATCCGCTCCCTGCGCCTCGGGGAGCAGCAGGATCACCAGCGTCACCACGACCACGTAGGCCGGCCAGATCCGGACGACGCGATGGCGGAGGTACCGCGGCACCGACGGGTGCCCGGTCCCGCGATGCGCGGCGTCGACCCACGGTCGCCAGAGCAGAAAGCCGGAGAGCGCGAAGAACAAGGCGACCGCGAGGTCGAGACGACCGAGGACCGGTCCCAGCACGGGGATCTCGACCGCGCGGGTCTGGAAGGCCACGTGCGTGACCAGGACCCCGATCGCGGCGATGGCCCGCATGCCCTCGAGCTGCGGATAGAACCGCCGGGCGGTAGCCGTTGCGGGCTCGGCGGTGGCGGGGCTGGTGGGGCCGGGGTCGGTGCTGGTCATGCTGCTGACAGGGTAGCCGGGAGGCGTTGCGTACCCTCGCCACCATGTCCTCGCCGTCCTCGTCGCACCCGGAGCCCCATCGCTGGTCGACGGCGGACCTCGCGGGACCGACGCTCATCTTCGTCGGCGCGTTCCTGCTCGCGGTGACGATCGCGCTGCCCACCCTGCTCGTCGGCGGGTTCCGCACGATCCCGCTGAGCACCGACTTCACCACCGTCGCCACGGCCGACGACGCGACGATCTTCGACCGGTGCTCGCTGGAGACCCGGGCGGCCCGTACCGTCGGCGCCGACCTCGTCCGGCAGCAGCGCGTCGTGGCGGTGCAGCCGTCCGACGAACACCGGGTGACGCTGCAGGCCGGTACGTCGATCCAGGCCGAGAAGCTGCGCATCGACGATCGCGAGGTCGACCCCGGTGATCCGCGCCCCGGTGTCGATGCCGATGACCCGGCACAACCGTGCAACGAGGCGACCGTGAATGCCATCAAGGATCGGGTCACACTCGACCGGAAGAACGCGCTGCCCCGACTCGCCGCCCGCGGGGCGTCGGAGATCCAGTACGACAGCGGTCAGGCCGCGGTGCTCGTCCCGGACCGTCGCGGCGTCACCTATCTGCTGCCCTTCGACACGGCGACGGCCGACCGCGAGTTCTTCGACCCGATCACCCGCACCACCGTGCCGTTGGTCTACGACGGTGACACCGAGGTGCAGGGTCGCGACGTCGCACGGTTTCGCGCCGAGGTCCCTGACACCGACCTCGCCCGCGAAGCGCTGGGGCGACCGGTCGGCACGAATGTCTCGATCACGCGGCCGGCGTCGTGGTTCGGGTTCGGCGACTCGAGCCGGCCGTTGACCGCGAGCCTCCATCACCGGAGTTCGTGGGATCTCGCCGTCGACACCCGGACCGGCACCATTGTCGACGCCACGATCACCGTCGACGAGGCGTACCGCTTCCCCGACGGCATCCCCGGCGTCCCGGCCGGCTTCGAATTGCCGCATCTGCGCGCGACTTTCGGCTACGACGACGACACGCAGGCCCGGATGACGGACCTGGCCGACGATCTCGCGTCCCCGATCCTGATCTGGGGCCGGCTCGTACCCATCGGCACCGGGGTCCTCGGGGTCGTGGCGCTGCTGGCCGGACTGGTGCTCACCAACCCGGCCTGGCTGCCCACCCGGTTCCGGCGCCGGAGTGGCGCGGAAACCGTTGGCGGGCAACCGGAGTGACGGAGACCGGCGTCAGGAGGTCGACTCGGCGGCGAGCCTGCCGAGGGTGTCGTTCAGCTGGTGCTCGGTGACGAGCGGGAACTTGACCTTCTCGAGCAGCTTCTTGTCGGTGACCTTCGACCAGTCGTAGGTGTGGCGCACCAGCGTCTCGTTCGGACCCTGGGACTCCAACTCCCACAGCCATTCCCACCCGGGCGGCTCGGTGCCGGCGGGGGCGGTCTGCCATGCCAGCAGCTTGTCCTTGGCGTAACCGGTGACATGGTTGTCGGTCTTGTAGTCGCCGCCCATGTGGTCGCCCGACATGTTCATCGTGAACACGTCACCGACCTGCTGGATGCGATCGGCGTGGTCCACGCCGCGGATGAAACCCGAACCGTCGAGCGCCTGATGCCGTTCGGGATTGGAGAGGACGTCGAACACCGCGTCGACGGGCGCCTCGATCGTGCGTTGGACAGTGACCTGTGTGCTCTCGTTGTCGCTCATGACACAACACTGCCGAAACTTCGGGGACTCGGCAACGTCCGACCTCAACTCAGCGCGCGACCGCCCACGTCCCCAGCGCGGCGATCGTGACGGCCACCGCGGCGGTGCCCGCGACCCCGACCACCGAGCCGGTGAGGGTGACGATGACCAGCACCTCGGCGCCCACGACCAACCAGGGGCCCAGTGCCACCCGCGTCCGGTCGCGCGCGATCGCCGACAGCAGGACGACCTGCAGGACGGCGAGTGCGGCGCCGATGTAGGCGAAGAGCCACAGGATCGGCACCAAGGCGTCGTAGCCGTCCCCGAAGACGAACGGGACGACCGGGCCCGCCGCGCCCGCCAGCACGGTCAGGACGACCCCGATCCCGGCGACCACCGTCACCGCCTGACGCAACGAGGCCGACGACCGTGCTGGGTCGGCGAGACGCGGATAGAAGACGACGCCGATCGCCTGCGGGAGCCAGAAGGCCACCTTCGTCGCGATCGCGCCGAGGGCGTACACCCCGACCTCCTCGGCGTCGAGGACCCGGGGCGAGAGCAGCAGGTCGATCGACGACGCGACGATCAACACCAACTGGACCTGCGACGCGCGGACCACGCTGAGCACTCCGGCGGCCCCCGACGGTGCCCGCCCCGGCCCTCCGGCCCGTGACATCGACCAGACCACGAGCCAGACGACGCCCGCCGACGCGGCGGCCCCCAGTGTCCCGGCCAGCAGCCCACCGGCCGGTCCGGCGCCGGCGGCGAACGCCCCGATGATCGGCATCGATCGTGCGACGCCGACGACGGCCAGCACCCAGGACAGGGCCCGGAACTCGCCGCGCCCCTGCAAAATCCCCTGACCTGCGGCGATGAGCGCCAGCAGCGGTGCCGAGGCGAGTGCTGCGGCCGTCGTCGCGACGTCGGTGCGCAACAGCAGCGCGACCAGCGGGGTGGCGACGACGGTGAGTACGACGACCCAGCACGTCGTCACCACACCCAGCGCGCGGAGCCGTCCCTCGTCACCGCCGAGCACGACCTCCCGGGCGATGACGTTCTGCAGCGCCATCGCCGGCACGCCCAGCACGAGCATCGCCGACAGCAGCACCGCGAACTCGCCGTATTCGCTGACGTCGAGGAAATGCGCGCTCGCGACGAGGTGCACCACGTACATGCAGACGTTGGCCACCATCGACCCGATCGCCACCGACCCGACGGCGCCGACCGTGCCCGTCGTCCGACGCGTCTGCTGCATGGACCAAGTGTGCCGACTACACCGCCGCGGTCTCGCGCGGGGCGGGCACGAGGTACGCGTGCCGGGTTTTGCACGGGCAGTCGGGCATAGGCAACGATGGGAAGGCTGTTGCCGAGCGCGGGTCCCCCCGATCGCGCGTGTCCACCGGACCGAGAGACCGTGATGTACGACGACAACCCCACCTACGACGCCGAGTCGACCGACATCGGTTCGCGCATCGACCCGGTGCTGGCCCGGAGCTGGCTGCTGGTCAACGGCTCCCACTACGCCAAGTTCGAGCCGGCCTCGCGTTCGCGCGCCGACATCGTCGTGCTGGACATCGAGGACGCGGTGGCTCCGAAGGACAAGGTCTCCGCGCGCGACAACGTGGTCCGCTGGCTCGGGCCGAAGGAGGGTACGGCCGGCCCCGGCGCCGGAGACTGGGTTCGCGTGAACGGATTCGGCACACCGTGGTGGGCCGATGATCTCGAGGCGCTGTCGCAGACCGCCGTCGGCGGGGTGATGCTGGCGATGGTCGAGTCCGTCGACCACGTCACCGAGACCGCCAAGCGACTGCCCGGCCTGCCGATCGTCGCGCTCGTGGAGACCGCACGCGGGCTGGAACGCATCAGCGAGATCGCGGCCACCAAGGGCACGTTCCGTCTCGCGTTCGGTATCGGGGATTTCCGCCGCGACACCGGCTTCGGCGAGAACCCGCAGACCCTGGCCTATGCCCGTTCGCGTTTCACGATCGCCGCGAAGGCCGCCCACCTGCCCAGCGCCATCGACGGCCCGACGGTCGGTTCCAGCGCGCTCAAGCTCAGTGAGGCGACCGCGGTCAGTGCCGAGTTCGGCATGACCGGCAAGATCTGCCTCACCCCGGGCCAGTGCGCGCAGGTCAACGAGGGACTGTCCCCCTCTCAGGACGAGATCACCTGGGCGCGCGAGTTCTTCGCCGAGTTCGAGCGCGACGGCGGCGAGATCCGCAACGGCTCCGACCTGCCGCGGATCGCGCGGGCGACCAAAATCCTCGACCTGGCGCGGTCGTACGGCATCACCGAGTCCGACTACGACGACGACCCGGTGCACGCCCCCGCACCCTCGGACACCCACCACTTCTGATCGGCTCGCCGCGGTGACTCCCCGACGACTGTTGCCGGTTCTGTACGGCACCGGTGTCGCTGCGGCCGCGGTGATCCTGGCGCCGCTGCTGCCCGGCCTGATCGGGGCCGGCGACCGGTACCTGCTGTACCGCGATGCGGTGTCCACGCCGCGCACCCATGTCACGGACACCACGCTCGGAATCGGTGACCTGCCGCCTCGCGCCGTGCCGCAGGACTGGTTCCTTGCGATGGTGAGCACCGTCGTCGACGGCGGGATCGTCGTGCTGGCGGTCCTCGCCGCCTCCCTGGTGTGCGCGGGCGTCGGGTACGGACGTCTGGCAGCGCGCCTGGTCCCGGGCGCCGGGCGCACCGGTGCCGCGGCGGCCACCCTCGTCTCGGTGTGGAATCCGTTTGTCGCCGAACGTCTTCTCCAGGGCCACTGGAGCCTGCTGGCGGGGTACGCGGCGCTGGGGTGGATTCTCGTCGCGGTTCTGGATCTGCGGGAACGCCCGGACCCCGTCCGGTTCTCACAACTAGGCGGGCTGCTCGCCGTCGCGGGCCTGACGCCCACCGGTTCCGTCCTCGCTGGAATCGTCCTGGCGGTCGGGCTCCTGGCGCGCCCGATCGGGTCGCGACCCACGGCGGTCGCGCTCGGCCTGTGGGTTCTCAGCACCGTGCCCTGGCTGCTGACGTCGGTGATCTCCGACGCCCCGACCACGTCCGCGGCCGCCGGGGTGGAGGCATTCGGCCTGCGGTCCGAGCCGTGGCTCGGCCCCGTGGGTACGGCCCTGTCGCTGGGCGGGATCTGGAACGCCGACGCGGTGCCGGCGAGTCGGAGCATCGGGTGGGCCGCGGTGGCCACCCTCGGCCTGCTCCTCGTCGTCGCGGTCGGCGCCGGTCACCTGTGGCGTCGTCGCACGGAGTCGGACCCGCTGGTGCGCGCCATCGCCATGCTCGCGGCGGTGACCGCAATCGCGTTGATGCTGAGCACTTTCGGACCGGTCCGCACCGGCCTGGGGTTCGTCGTCGAGCAGGTCGGTGGCGGCGGGCTCCTGCGCGACACGCAGAAGTTCGCCGCACTTCTCGTCCCGGCTGTGGCGGTGTGTGTGGCAGCGGCCGTGGCAGCGGCGAGGCGTCGGGTCCCGTCTGGTTTCGCGTTCGCCGCGGTCGCACTGCTCGCGGTCGCGCCGCTCCCCGACCTGGCGTGGGGGGTCGGCGGTGCGGTGCGCGCGATCGACTATCCCGACGAGTGGCGGCAGGTCGCCGAGATCGTGCCGCCGGACCGGGGTTCGGTCGCCCTGTGGCCTCCCGGCACGGTGCGTGAGTACCCCTTCGCGCGCGATCCGTCGCTCGATCCCGCCGCACGGATGCTGCGGGCGCCGGTCGTCGAATCCGGCGAACTCCGAGTGGACGGCGAGGTGATCGACCCGGCCGGGAAGCATGCCGCAGCGGTGACGCGGGTGCTGGAGTCCGGCGGGTCACCGGTAGCGCTCGCCGAGCTCGGCGTCGGGTGGGTGCTGGTCGAGAACGGTTCTCCGCCTATCCAACTCGCGGACGCCGGACGCCTCGCCTTCGACGGGCCGGATCTGAGGCTGTATCAGGTGGGCGACGTCGTGGATCGGTCCGCCGACGCCACCGACCGTGCGATCGCCCTCGGCGCGCACCTCGTATGGGCCGCGCTGCTCATCACCGGCCTCGTCGGTCTCGGCGTCGGTGTGATCAGCGGCGCGAGTCGGACAGCACGGCGTCGAACGTCGCCATGAACCCGTCGCAGGTCGCCGACCACGAGTAGCGGCTGGCCGTGGTCTGCGCGTTCCGGCCGAGTCGGTGCGCCTCGTCCGGGTTGTCGATGAGTTTCCTTGTTGCGCTGGCCAGTTCGTCGACACCGTCGACGAGGAGCCCGGTGCGCCCGTCGTCGATGGAGTCGGCGAGTCCGGCGGCGCTGCGGTAACCGATCGTCGGGACACCGTGCTGGGCGGCTTCGACGACCGCGAGGCCCCATCCCTCCTTACGCGACGGCATGAGGTGGACCCGGGCCCGGGCGAGCAGTTCGTGCTTGCGGCGTTCGTCGACGTGGCCGTGGAAGGTGACCGCGTCGGTCACCGCGAGGTCGGCTGCGGCGCGGTGCAATTCGTCCGACCACCAGCCACCGCCGATGACATCGAGACGGGCGTCGACACCGTCGCGACGCAGCCGGGCGAGTACGGTCAACGCGTCCTCGACCTGCTTGTGGGGCACCAGCCGCGACAGTACGCAGAGTCGTACCGGCACACCGGGAGTCGACGCCCCGGTGCGCGCGAGCGCCTCGATACCTTGAGGTACCGGATCGATCCCGTTGCGCACGACCGCGATCCGCCCGGCATCGACCCCCAGCGCGACGAGTTCGGACTTCGACGGCGTCGAGACCGTGACGTATCGGTTGCGTCGATGGACGCGCGGCGAGACCCGCGACTCGAGGAACCACCCGATGTGGCCGAGCAGACGGCCGGCGACCGGCCACTGCTCGCGATGACAGTGATGGACGAGGACGACCGTCGGAGCCGGTGAGACGAGCGCCGAGAAGAACGGGACACCGTTCTGGGTGTCCACGACGACGTCGGGGCGACACCCCGCCAGCGGGCCGAACCCGAGCCGGCCCGCGACGATGGTCGCGAGTATGAGCGGATACACGCTGATCCGTCCGCCGGCGCGGAAGAACCGCATGCCGTCCCGGTGCTCGTGGCGGGGCGCCCCCGGGTACGCGGACGTGAGGAAGGTGACGTTCGCGCCGCGTCGAGCCAGTTCGGCGCCCACCCGTTCCAGGTAGGTCTCGCTGCCGCCGCCCTGAGGGTGGCGGGTGTCCCGCCAGCACAGGAGCAGGATGTTCGACGGTGTGCGCATGTTGTCCGTCAGCCTACCGACCAGGCCGTGAGCACCGGAATCCGCCGCACGTCCGCCCGGCGAGGAACCTGTCGCCGAGACACCCCACTAGAGTGACCCGACGATGACGACTTCACTTCCCGGGGGCGCGCGGATGGCCCGGCTCGCCACCCTGCGACGCGCCGCGGGACTGCTGAACGACTTCCGCTACGAACAATCCGATCCCGCGCGCTTCTACGGCGCGCTCGCCGGCGACACCGCTGACATGGTCGAGGCGTTCGTCCCCGACATGGGCGGATCGGTGGTCCTCGACGTGGGCGGCGGTCCCGGATACTTCGCCGACGCCTTCCGGGCCCGCGGCGCGCATTACGTCTCCGTCGAACCCGATCCCGCCGAGATGCACGCCGGTGGGCTCGAGCATCGCGGATCGGTCCGCGGCTCCGGCCAGGCCCTGCCTTTCGCCGACGGATGCGTCGACGTCTGCCTGTCGTCGAACGTCGTCGAGCACACACCGACGCCGTGGGAGATGGCCGACGAGATGCTGCGGGTGACGCGTCCCGGCGGCGTCGTCATCATCAGCTACACACTGTGGTGGGGACCGTTCGGTGGTCACGAGATGGGCCTGACGCACTATCTCGGCGGCCATCGGGCGGCCCGGCTGTACACCCGACGCCACGGTCATCCACCCAAGAACCTGTACGGCACATCGCTGTTCGCGGTCTCCGCCGCCGACGGGCTGCGCTGGGCCCGATCGGCGACCGGCGCCGGGCGCGCCGACCTCGTCACGGCATTCCCCCGCTACATCCCGCGCTGGATGTGGTGGGTCATGCGTGTGCCGGTGCTTCGGGACGTCCTCGGCACCAACCTCGTGCTCGTCCTGCGTCGACGCTGAAGTGCTCGAAGTCCGGTTGCGTCTGGCTGAGCCCACTGCTGGTTGAGCCGGGACTGAGCGAAGCGAAGCCCCGAGTCGAAGCCACCTCCGCACCCAGCGGCCTGAACTACTCGGCGGCGAGGTCCGCGGTGCAGTTGAGGGTGCCGCCCTGACTGGTGGCGGCGGCCAGCTGTTCACCGTCGGCGAGGATGGCGCACGACACCGGTCCGCGGATCACGATGGCCGACATGCTCGCGCGGGTTCCCTCGAGCTGCACCCGCTGGGACCACGGCGAGCCGATCGCCGGGATCACCGTCGGCGATCCCTGGCCGCGGGTGAACGTCAGCGCGACGACGTCCCCGTTGCCGGTCAGCTGGTAGGTGATGGTTCCGGAGCGCTGAGTCGTCGTCGTGGTCGACGTCGTCTCCTCGGTGGTCGGGGTGCTCGACGACGTCGTCTCGCTCGTCGTCGCCGGATCACTCGATTCGGTGGTCGACGATGACGCCGCGCTGGTGGAGTCGCCGTCGCCGGAGCGGGTGACCAGCACGACGACGAGACCCAGGACCACGAGCGCGATCAGGGCGACCAGCGCCAGCCCGATGGTCCGGCCCTTCGACCCCGAACCGCGGGGCGGTTCACCACCGGCCGGCGCGTCGTAGGGCGAGGCACCGTAAGGCGACCCGCCGGTGTACTGGGGGTCGCCATACTGGGGTTCGGTGTAGGGACCCGGATACGGCTGTCCCGGCTGATGCGGTTCGGTGTACGGACCCGGATAGGGCTGACCGGCCTGGTGCGGTTCCGTGTAGGGACCCGGATACGGCTGCCCGGGCTGCTGCTCGGTGTAGGCCTGCGACGGCGGTGCCGACGGGTCGAAGTCCGGATCGAACTGACGAGTCTCCGGCGGATCGTTCCGCGGATCGTTGGGATCGCCCTCTGGTGGTCGGGTCATGCGGACGATTCTGTCATCTGAGGGTCAGTCCCGACCCGACCACCACGAACCTGCGTCAGATGTCGGCGATCGCCTCGAGCGGTCCGGTGCGCGCCGCGCGGACGGCCGGCCACAACGCGGCCAGCACACCGACCACCGCCGACGCGATCAGCGTGATCGCGATGAGCGACCACGGGATCACCGGCGCGCCCAGGCCCCACTCGGCGAGCGTGCGTACCAACGCGACGCCGATGACGGTCCCGAGGAGCACACCCAGCACTGCGCCGAAGATCGAGATCAGCATCGATTCGAGGTAGATCGAGCGTCGGACCTGGGCTCGGATCATGCCGATCGCCCGCAACATCCCGATCTCGCGTTTGCGTTCGACCACCGACAGCGCGAGCGTGTTGATGATGCCGAGCACCGCGATCAGCAGTGCCAGCCCGAGCATCGCGTACAGCGTGCCGAGCATCTGATCGATCTGCGACGAGATCTGGCCCTTGAACTGATCCCGGTCCTGGATCTGCACCGTCAGGTAGTCCGACGTCGCATTCTCCAGATCGGTGCGCAGGGTCTCGAGGTCGGTGCCCGGCGCAGCGTTCACGAACAGCGTGACATTGACCCGCGCGAAGGGCGGGACCAGCTTCTCGTAGACGTCCGGACCCACGACCCACGGCTGCAGCGCTTCGTTGTCCGCGTAGACGCCGGCGATCGGGACCTCGACCTGCTCGCCCGTCGCGGAGGTGAACGTGACGACGTCGCCGCGCTGCCAGCCGTTCGCCTTGCCGGTCCGCTCGCTGATCAGCATCCCGTCAGCGGGCAGATCCGACGACGCGCCGTCCTGCATGTCCATCACGGTCACGCTGTTCAGCGGGCCGCCGAGCGCCGAGAACCCGGTCTCCGACTTGTCGTCGACCTTGGCCTGGACGATGCCGAACGACACCACCTCGGCGACGCCGGGCACCCCGTCGATCGCCCCCGTCACCGCGGGCGGCAGGGGCGACTGGTTGGTGCCGGCCACGATGTAGTCGGCCGTGATGCCGGCGTCGACGGCGTCGTCGACCGTGCCCTTGAACGACTGTCCGAGGGTGCCGATGATCGCGACCAGCATCAGCCCGAGGGTGAGCGCGAACGCCGTCGCGGCCGAGCGCCGCGGGTTGCGGACCGCGTTGGTCCGGGCGAGGCGCCCGATCATGCCGAAGGGCGCACCGATGACCCGGCCGAGCACGCTGACGAACGGACGCGCGATCGCCGGGCCGATGAGGACGGCCGACAGGACCGCGCCCGCGGCGCCGGCACCCACCGTGATCGCGGGGCCCGCACCTTCACCCATCGCGCCGACCACGATCGCGGCGATCGAGGCGACACCGATGACCGCGCCGATGATCGTGCGGTTGCGCAACGAGGCCGACCCCTCGGCGGCCGATGCGCGCATGGCCTCCACGGGCGGCACCCGGGCGGCTCGCGCCGCCGGCACCCAGGCACTGACCATCGTCACCACGACGCCGACCAGGATGCCGGCGAGGATGGCATCCGGACCGATCGCCAGCTCACCGTCCGGCAGGCCCGACGTCGCACTGGTGATGGCCTTCAAGGCGGCCGCCAGCCCGATGCCGATGGCGAGACCGAGCGCGCCGCCGAGGACACCGACGACGAAGGCCTCGAACAGCACCGAGCGCGAGACCTGGCGCTGGCTCGCGCCGACCGCCCGGAGCAGCGCGAACTCCCGATTCCGTTGCGCGACGATCATCGAGAAGGTGTTGTAGATGATGAACGTGCCGACGACCAGACCGATCGCGGCGAACGCCAGCAGGATGTACTGGAAGATCTGCAGGAACTCGTTGACCTGCGCCTTCTGGTCCTCGCGGACCTGGTCGCCGGTGCGGACGTCGTAGAGATCGGCGTCGGCGCCGAGCGCGGAGATGATCCGTTCCTGCAACTGTTCCGGGGTGACCCCGGCGACGGCCGACATGTCGACGACGCCGACGTGCTCACCGTCGGTGAACAGGCGGGCCGACGTCGCGGCGTCGAACTGGGCGTTCACGTAACCACCCGTCGAGCTGGGCGCGTCGACGAGGCCGACGACGGTGACCTCGAGCGGCTCCGAGTTGCCCTGCCCGACGACGATCTTCGTCTTCGACCCGACCTTCAACCCCGCGGCCTCGGCCGCCGAGGTGTTCAAGACGATCTCGCCGGCGTTCTCGGGCCCGCGTCCACCCGGCAGGATCCGCGACTCGTCCGGGTCGAGCGCCTCCGCCGGCGGGATGTAGGTGCTGCCCACGCTCGGGGCGCCACCGGTCTGGATGGCCTTGCCGTCGGAGTCGGCGACCGTGACCAGGCCGTTGTTGTTGACGACGAGTTTGTCGATACCGAACTGGGCACGCTGGTCGCGGAGCTGGTCCACGATCGTGTTCGGCACACCCGGCGACTGCCGGTCGGCCGGGGTCACCTCGACCGCGACACCCTGCGCCGCACTGTCGAAGATGTCGTTGAAGGCCTTCGAGATGGACCCGGTGAACACGATGGACCCGGCCACGAATGAGGTGCCGAGGACGATCGAGAAGAGGGTGAGGAACAGCCGGAGCTTGTGTGCGCGCAGGTTCCGTAGCGAGACCCGGCGCATCACCGTGGAGGACGCCACGGCTCAGAGCGCTTCGGCGGTGTCGGGCGCAGGCACGTTGTCGAGGTTCTTCATGACCTCGAAGACGTCGTCGGCCGACGGCCGGGAGAGCTCCTGCACGATCTGGCCGTCGGCCAGGAACACCACTCGATCGGCGTACGACGCCGCGCGCGGATCGTGGGTCACGATGACGACGGTCTGCTTGAACTCGTCGGTCGCCGCCCGCAGGATCGACAGCACCTCGCCCGAGGAGCGGGAGTCCAGGTTGCCCGTCGGCTCGTCGCCGAAGATGATCGACGGCTTCCCGATCAGCGCACGGGCACAGGCCACGCGCTGCTGCTGACCACCGGACAGTTCGCTCGGCAGGTGTCCGAGCCGGTCGGTGATCCCGAGTCGGGCCACGACGGCGTCGAACCATTCGGTGTCGACGGTGCGGCCGGCGATGTCGACCGGCAGTGTGATGTTCTCCTTGGCCGTCAGCGTCGGCACGAGGTTGAACGCCTGGAACACGAAGCCGATGCGGTCGCGACGCAGCATCGTCATCGCCTTGTCCGACAACGCGGTGAGATCGGTGTCGCCGATGAACACCTTGCCGTCGCTCGCGACGTCGAGACCGGCGAGGCAGTGCATCAGGGTGGACTTACCCGACCCCGACGGCCCCATGATCGCGGTGAACTCGCCCTCCCGGAACGAGATGGAGACGTTCTTCAGGGCCTCGACGGCGGTGTCGCCGACGCCGTACCGCTTGGAAAGGATGTCTGCCCCGGCAGCAACCGCGTGCTTCGGCGTCCCAAAATCATCGCCACCGTCGTCTCGAGCGGCCACATCAGTCGTCGTCATGCCCTCAACGGTGCCAAATCCTGCGCCGGTTGGCCATCAGGTAACACCCTGACCCCACCCTGACGGCAGTGACGTTGGGCACTGCTGCGGCCTCTACTTCGGGATCTGGACCTCGAACGAGTGGAGGCGGTTGGGCGATCCGACGTTGTCCGACACCACGAGAAGGGTGCGGGTGCGGGTCTTCGCGAACGGGTTGTCGGGATGCCAGTTACCCCAGGCGAGTCCCGACATGTTGCCGGTGAGCAGGTGCGGCGTCGCGGTGGTCGAGAAGATCCGACGCTTGGTCATCGCCTTCTCGCGTCCGCTGAGCTTCTTCTTGTTCGTCACCGAGGTGGCGCCCCGGGTCGTCGTCCAGAAGATGTTCGACAGCTTGCCCGGGCCACGTTCGAGCACGAGGAAGTCCGTCGAGTTGATGGCCAGCACATCGGCGGCCACCTTGTTGGCGTCGGTGCGATAGACGAACTCGCGATTGGTCTTGCCGAAGGTCAACAGACGAGCCGATCGTGCGGCGTCCTGCCGGAGTCCGCCGGCGGTCAGGACGCTGACCTGACCCTGGGGTCCGACGGCCACGCCGGTGAGTCCGCGCTGGCCCGCCAGACCCGACTTCGACGACGGGCGCCACACCGACGGGAGCGGCAGGTCGCGGAGGACCTGTCCGATGGGCCCGATCTGCCGGACGAACTGGTTGTTGCCGCCGCTGACGACGGTGTAACCGCCCGCGGACTGACGGATGCCCTCGAACTGGGCCTGTCCGGGCAGCAACGGGAGGAACCACGGGCCGAGGACCGTGCCGCCGCCGTTGATCCGCGGCTGCCCGGTGAAGGACGCGGTGACGGAGGTGTACCCGATCGACGCCGTGAAGAAGCGAGCCGGGAGCACGTCCTCGGCGATCATCACGTAGTTGCCGTTACCGGTCCGATCGATGCCGGAGATCCGGTTGACGGTGGGAAGCCCGTTCCCGATCGTCGTCGAATCCGTGAAGAACGCCGTGACCCCGGCCCCGGAAGACGGTGTCGCCGAAGCCGGTTGGACCGCGACCGACGACGCCAGTCCCAGCGCGCAGGCAGCGGCGACCGAGGCGCCCCACAGACGTAGTTTCATGAGGGGCACGATACCTCAACCGTCACTTCAGACCCATCCGTACGTTCAGCCCCGGAACCGCGCAGCAAGGCCGCGTCAGGCCAGGCGCTGCTTCAGACCGTCGAGCTCGTCGCGCAACGAGCTCGGCAGCTTCTCGCCGACGAAGTCGAACAGCTCCTCGATGGACGGGATCTCCTCGCGCCACTCGTCGGGATTGAAGGCGAGCGCCTCCGCGACGTCCTCCGCAGGCACGTCCAGACCGCTGACGTCGATCGACTCCGGCTTCGCGACGATGCCGATGGGGGTCTCGACACCCTCGGCCTCACCCTCGATGCGCTCGATGATCCACTTCAGCACGCGGCTGTTCTCGCCGAATCCGGGCCACAGGAAGCGCTTGTCGTCGCCCCGACGGAACCAGTTGACGTAGAACACCTTCGGCAGCTTCGACTCGTCGGCGTTCTTGCCGATGTTCACCCAGTGCTGCAGGTAGTCGCCGACGTGGTAGCCCATGAACGGCAGCATCGCCATCGGGTCGCGGCGCACGGTGCCGACCTTGCCCTCGGCCGCGGCGGTCTGCTCGGAGCCCACGGTGGCACCCATGAAGACACCGGTCTGCCAGTCGCGGGCCTCGGTCACCAGCGGCACCGTGGTCTTGCGGCGACCGCCGAACAGGATCGCCGAGATCGGCACGCCCTTCGGGTCATCCCACTCGTCGGCCAGCGACGGGCACTGCGAGATCGGGGTGCAGTAGCGCGAATTCGGGTGCGCGGCCTTGTGATCGGACTCCGGCGTCCAGTCGTTGCCGAGCCAATCGGTGAGGTGCGCGGGCGCCGGGCCGTCGATGTCCTCCCACCAGATGTCGCCGTCGTCGGTGCGGGCGACGTTGGTGTAGAGGGTGTTTCCGGCCTCGATGGTCTTCATCGCGTTCGGGTTCGAGTCGTAGCTGGTACCGGGAGCGACACCGAAGAAACCGAATTCGGGATTGATCGCGTACAGCCGGCCGTCCTCGCCGAAGCGCATCCAGGCGATGTCGTCGCCCACGGTCTCGGCCTTCCAGCCGGGGATCGTCGGCTGGAGCATCGCAAGGTTGGTCTTGCCACAGGCACTCGGGAACGCCGCGGCGATGTAGTACACCTTGTTCGCCGGGCTGGTCAGCTTGAGGATCAGCATGTGCTCGGCCATCCACCCCTCGTCGCGGGCGATGACCGAGGCGATGCGCAGGGCATAGCACTTCTTTCCGAGCAGCGCGTTGCCGCCGTAACCCGATCCGAACGACCAGATCTCGCGGGTCTCGGGGAAGTGGGTGATGTACTTCTCGGTGTTGCAGGGCCACGGCACGTCGGCCTGGCCGTCCTCGAGGGGCGCACCGACGGAGTGCAGCGCCTTCACGAAGAAGCCGTCCTCGCCCAGGATCTCCAGGACGCGGGGGCCGACGCGGGTCATGATCTTCATCGACAGCACGACGTACTCGGAGTCGGTGATCTCGACACCGAGCTTGGGATCGTCGGAGTCCAGCGGGCCCATGCAGAACGGGATGACGAACATCGTGCGGCCGCGCATGCTGCCGCGGTAGAGCTCGGTCATCGTCGAACGCATCTCGGCGGGATCGACCCAGTTGTTGGTCGGGCCGGCGTCCTCTTCCTTCTCCGAGCAGATGTAGGTCCGCGACTCCACGCGGGCCACGTCGGCGGGGTCGGAGTTGGCGAGGAAGGAGTTCGGCTTCTTCTCCTCGTTCAGCTTCACCAGGGTGCCGGCCTGCACGAGGTCGGCGGTCAGGCGCTCCCACTCCTCGTCACTGCCGTCGGACCACACCACCCGGTCGGGCTGGGTCAGCTCGGCGACCTCGGCCACCCAGGCCAGCAGTCCCGCGTGCTTCGTCGGAGCGCTACTCGGGTCCAGTCCGGGAATGGTGGCTGCGGTCATCGTTGGGGCCTCCTCCGAGGTGGTGGCCGCTTGAATGGCCACCTGTCAGGTCGTCTCGCGGTCAAGGATACGTCCACCGAGCGGGCGCTAGGTCACGGGGTTCGCCAGGTGCGGTCTATCCCACGCCCGACGGACAGGTGACAAAAGTCCCTGGTGATCGCACGCGCTCGGTCTCGGCGCGGAACGGGCCGGGTCGGGCGCCGGTCACGTGTCAGCCGATTCGTCCCGATCCGCCGGAGATCCACTGGCCGGTATCCGGGTCGAGAACCGCGGAACGGAACTCGCCGTCCGCACCGATCTCGGTGATCTTGTCGACCTGCCCGTCCCGATCGCTGTCCGTGTACACCGTAAACCCGTCGGGCCCGTTGCGGGTGAGCGAATCGTTGATGCCGTCGTTGTCGGTGTCCACCTCGGCGGGTCCGAGATCCCAGATCCGGCCGTCGTCGTGCATCCACAAGTGATCGTCGAGATCGTCGGACGCCGGTGTCTCGTGCAGTGCGGCCACCGAGTCGACCGAGTGCGGGTCGGCGCCCTCGGCCGCGCCGAACAGCGAGGCCTCCTCCGGGCGGGCCGGGTCCGGAAGGTCGTCGGGGAACATCGGGTCCATCGAGATCACTGCTTCCCGTCGTCGTGGCCGGCCCGGGCGACCCCGGCCGTTCCGTCGTCATGCCCTCGGTCGTCCCGACGTCCCGCCGGATCGTCGGATTCCTCACCCGGGTCGTCGGTGCGGGAGACGACCGCCCAGAGCGATTCCGACCGCGCCACCAACTCACGGCGGATCTCCGCCGCGCGCTCGCGACGGGTTCGAGCGTCGCGGACGCCGACCCCGCTGCGCAGTCGGCGGATCTGCTCGTCGAGGCGCGCGACGTCGGCCGCCACCTCTCGGTTACGGCGTTCGTGCGCCCGGGCGATCTGGCCGGCGATCCGGGTCTCGGCCGCGGTGACGCGCAGGGCGAGCTGGTGATCGAGTGTCGCCCGCGCCTCGGCGAGGAGCTCGGCGGTGCGTGCCTCGCGATCGGAACGCTCCGCAGCACTGCGCCGGACACGGATCACCCACGCCGCGACCGCGACTCCGAGGATCAGGGCGAGCGGCATGCTGACCCACTGCAACGTCTGGACCGACTCCATCGGTGCGACGACGAGGCGTCCCACACCCAGACCGGTCGAGGCCCCGAGGACGACCACCAACGCGTCTTCGGCGCCTGCGCGCCGCGCCCGGCCGCTCGACCGCTCGGTGTGGAGGGGTACCGCGGGCCAGTCCTCGTCCGCCGACGGCTCCGCGTCCAGGCCCACCAGGGCGGTCGACCGGACCGCGTCGACGCGCTCGTCGGCGCGACGACGGACGCCGTCGGCGAGGGCGGCCCAGCCGGTACGGACCCAGGCGCCGTACGCAGAATTCGCGGCGGGAGCGTGGCCGGCGGCGGACGCCGCCAGATCGCGCACCCCGGCGTGCAGTTCCGCCGACGTCTGCGATCGGACGCGCGCGAGTCCGGCGCGCACGGCCGCCAACCGGTCCGGGCGTCCGCGGTCACGTGCGGCGACCAGTTCGCGACGCACGGCCAGGAGATCATCGACGGCAACCTGTGCGGACGCCGCCTCGTCGGCGCCGCTCGCCGGCGCGCCGAGGAGGTGCTCGACCGCCCCGAGGCCCGCCGCGAGCCTTGCCCGCTCGGCGCGGAGTACGCCCGGCGCGTCAGTCGTCTCACGCAGCCACTCCACGAGGGCGTCGATCCCCGACTCGTCCACCGCACCCTCGAGGGCCGCGACCGACGACACCCCGAACAGCGGCAGCGTCGCGAACGGGTCGAGGACGGCCCGGTGGGCGCGCACGGTCCGCGGCCACTCCCAGAACGCGTCGATCTTCGTGCACACGATCGCCACGGTCCCGACCTGCGCGCGCATCTGCTCGACGAGGAGACGTTCCTCCTCACCGACCGACGACGACGGGTCGACGACCACGACCGCCGCACCGGCCGACGCACCCGAGCGCCCGCCGCGGGCGACGATGTCGAGGTCCGGGGCGAGCGCCCGGCAGGCCTCGACCAGCGTGCGGACGCCCACTCCGTCGGTCCCGACGACCAGCACGTCGGTGCCCGCGTCGACCCCGATGGCGTCGAAGCCGGTCAGCTCCCGCGCGGCGGCGAGTGCCGTGTCGGTCATGTGCCCGCTCCTGCCCCGGCCAGAAGTCGCTCGGCACCGGCGCGGTCGACGCCCGCCGCGGCCGCCTCCTCCAACCGGGCGCGCAACTCGACCTCACGCCAATGCCGAATCCGGTCGACTCGCTCCCCGATCGGTCCCGCGAGATCAGGAACGCCGCTGGCGTCGCGGAGCGCCCGGCTCAGGGCCTCGGCGTTCGCGGCCACGGCGGAACGGGACTCGATGAGCGCGAGCGCGGTGTCGATGCCGTAGGCGTCGAGCCGGCGCAGCAAACCCTGCCGCATCAGCCGTTCGTCGGAACCCGGACGTCCCACGAGGAACCGGCCGGCCATCGACGGCATGCCGACGCCTGCGGCCGCCATCGTCGCCAGCGCGGCGAATTCGGCGTCGTCGAGGTCGGCGCAGGCCAGCAACTGCGAGACGGGGTACACCGGCGTGTCCAGACGCCCGGCACACGACGCCGCGACCTCGACCGCAGCATCCCAGTCGCCGTGCGTGTCGGCCTTCCCGAGCACCACGAGCACACGGTCGGCCGGGAGGGACGCGAAGAGTTCGCGGTCGGCGCGCCGCGGCGGTCCCGCCAGGACCAGAACCCACAGATCGGTGTCAGCGGCCCCCTGCTCGTCCTCACCGGGCCCGATCACGGTGAGCGACAGTCGTTCTCGCAGCGCACGAGCCATCGTGTCCCGACCGGTCCCGGGCCGGCCGACGACCTGGACGTGCAACGGACGGAGGAAACGCCGGCCCGCGCCGGCCAGGACGGGCACGAGCGGCGACACCGGGTCGACGAGGTCGACGAGTCGTCCCTGCTCGGCGGCCGTCCACAACTCGCTCCCGGCGGGCACGCCACGCCGGCCACCGTTCACCGGTGCCCCCACCGCAGCCTCCTCGCCATCCGACCCCTGCGCCTCCCACGACCCGCGTCCACCGCACCGCCACCCCGGGCATCGGCGCACGTGAACCGCGACAGGGCCGAGAATAATCGGGATCCGGGCGAACGGCGGAGACAGCTCCACATCCCCTCGCGGGGCCGGACGGGTCCGCGTCCGCACCGCTGCCGTCCGGGCCGCCATTCCCCCGCGACTTCGCCGCGACGGCACGATGCGCAACGATGGACGCGTGAACAACAGCCCCGACAGGTCCCGGTTGTACCCCCGCGTGACGAGCTTCCGCTTCCGCCGCGGCACGCTGACGACCGGTCAGCAGCGCAACTGGGAGACCCTGTGGCCGGTGCTGGGCCGCGACCTCGAGATCGGGCCGGAGCGGGTCCCCGAGCCGCAACTCGACCTCACCGAACTGTTCGGGCGCGAGGCCCCGAAGGTCCTCGAGATCGGCAGCGGTACCGGCATCTCGACCGCCGCGATGGCCGAGGCCGAACCGGATGTCGACGTCGTGGCCGTCGAGGTCTACAAGCCGGGCCTGGCCCAGCTCCTCGGCCTCGTCGACCGCAACGGCCTGACCAACGTCCGCCTGATCCGCGGCGACGCGGCCATCGTCCTCACCGAGCTCATCCCGTCGTCGAGCCTCACCGGTGTGCGGCTGTTCTTCCCCGACCCGTGGCCCAAATCGCGTCACCACAAGCGACGCTTCGTCCAGACCGGCACACTGGAACTGATCGCGGACCGGCTCGTCCCGGGCGGGGTGCTGCACATCGCGACCGATCACGCCGGTTATGCGGAGTGGATCGCGGAGGCGCTCGCCACCCAGGACGCCGACCGCCCCCACGTCGTGCAGTTGACGCGGGAGTCGCCGATCTCGCTGCAGCGGCCGACGACGAAGTTCGAGGGACGCGCGGAGCGCGAGGGCCGCTACGTCAGCGAGTTCGTCTACACGCGGCCCATCCCGCCGGCCGCCTCGACCGGCGACACCCCGACGGGAGCCCGCCATGAGTGACCACAGCCCGACCGGCTTCGCCGACACCATCTCCGGCCAGACGGGGACGCGCCGCATGCTGCTGGTGTGGGACGCACCCAACATGGACATGGGCCTCGGCGCCCTGCTCGGCGGACGCCCCACCGCCGCGCACCGTCCCCGGTTCGACGCCCTGGGCCGGTGGCTGCTGCAGCGGACCGCAGATGTGTCCGCTCTCACCGACGGAGGCGGCGCGGTCGAGCCCGAGGCCACCGTGTTCACCAACATCGCCCCTGGTAGCGCCGACGTCGTCCGGCCGTGGGTGGACGCTCTCCGTAATGTCGGTTTCGCCGTGTTCGCCAAGCCGAAGCTGTCCGACGACAGCGATGTCGACTCCGACATGCTCGACCACATCGAACTTCGCAGGCACACTGTTGGACTAGCCGGCGTGATCGTGGCGTCCGCCGACGGTCAGGCATTCCGCGAACCGCTGCTCGAGGTGGTCGGCGACGGGGTGCCCGTCACCGTCATCGGGTTCCGCGAACACGCCAGCTGGGCACTGAGCACCGAAGAACTGGAGTTCATCGATCTCGAGGACATCCCCGGCGTGTTCCGCGAGCCGCTGCCACGCATCGGCCTGGACTCCCTGCCCGACGAGGGCGCCTGGCTCACACCCTTCCGCCCGCTCAGCGCACTCTTGCGCTGACCTGCGGCGTCGTGGCCCTGCCGGGGTCGTCGGGCGGCGGTCCGCGACCCGGCATCCGACGCCGATGCGGGTGTGCCCGCGCGTGACCCCGAGGCCCACGCCTCAGGGATCACTCAGGCAACACTGTCAGGATCTTTCCGGAAACTGACAGAATCGCCACCGGCGCCCCGAGACGACGGCGCCGAACAGGCCCGCCCAGTCGTACACGAAAGGACATCGCGTGTTCCGGTTCATCGGCACATTCGTCTACCGAATGCGCTTCCTCGTCATCGCGGTGCTCATCGCGATGATGGCCGGACTCGGGCTGTACGGTCTCGATCTCGGCAAGCACCTCAGTCAGAGCGGCTGGTTCGATCCGACGTCGGAGTCCGACACCGGTGCGCGCTACGCCGACCAGGCGCTGGGGCGCGACCACACGTCCGACATCATCCTGCTGGTCACCCCACCGGAGGGCACCCGCGTCGACGACAAGGCGTTTGGCGCGAAGGTCGAGACGTTCGTCGAGGACCTCATCGCGACGCACCCCGACATCGTCGGACGCGCCGATCCCGGTCTGTACGACCCGTTCCTCGTCCAGCCCGCGCAGAGCACGCTGCAGGAGCGGCTGTTCACCGAGGACGGCAGACACGCCTTCATCAGCATCGGCGTCGCGGGCAACGACGACACGACGGTCCTCAACAACTACAAGACCATCGAACCGTTCTTCGAGGACATCCCCGAACGCTTCGATCTACCCGGTACGACCTTCGAACTCGCCGGCCTGCAACCGGTCGCCGGATCGATGGCCGAGGGCATGGACAAGGACATCCACCGCGCCGAGGTCCTCGCGCTGCCGCTGGTGGCGATCATGCTGTTCTTCGTGTTCGGCGGCGTCGTCGCCGCCTGCCTGCCCGTCCTCATCGGTGGCCTGACCATCGCCGGTTCGCTGGGCATCATGAAGATCCTCGCGCTCACCACCGAGCTCAACATCTTCGCGCAGTCGGTGGTCACGCTGATCGGTCTCGGCATCGCGATCGACTACGGCCTGTTCATCGTGTCGCGTTTCCGCGAGGAACTCGGTGAAGGCTATTCGACCAAGGCCGCGGTCCGAAGAACCGTGATGACCGCCGGTCAGACGGTGGTCTTCTCCGCGACGATCATCGTCGCCGCCCTGGCGTGTCTCCTGATCATGCCGCAGGGATTCCTCAAATCCGTCGCCTACGGCGCGATCGCATCGGTGTCCCTCGCCGCGATCCTGTCGATCACCGTCCTCCCGGCGATCCTGGGCATCCTCGGACCCCGCGTGAACATGCTGTCGATCAGCACGGTCATGAAGTACACCGCGGTCCCGCTGGCCCGCCGCTTCTCCGGCGAGGAACGCGCAGCGGCCATCGAGAACCGGTTCAGCGGTCGCATGAAGACCAGCCAGGAAGTCGAGAACGGCTTCTGGGGCCGACTCGCGACGTGGGTGATGAAGCACCCGGTCAAGACCGCGGTCCCGACTGTGCTCCTGTTACTCGCGCTGATCATCCCGTTCGGCAGCATCCAGTTCGGCGGGATCAGCGAGAAGTTCCTGCCGCCGGACAACCCCAACCGGGTCGCGCAGGAGAAGTTCGACGAATACTTCCCGAGCGAGCGAACCGAGGCCATCAAGCTCGTCATCATCTACGACGAGTCGAGCCAGGCCGACCAGAACAAGCTCGACGCCATCGCGCAACGCGCCGACGCGGTCCCCGGCTTCACCAACAAGTTCAGCGACGCCGACAAGTCCGACTTCGGGTCGTTCGACGCCGAGCGGTACCCGAACGTGGGCGTCTACCAGGTGTCGGCCGGTCTCCAGGACCGGAACACCGCCGCCCAGGCGATCGAGCAGTTGCGCGCGATCGACACCGAGGGCCTCACGATGTACGTCTCGGGTACCCCGGCCCTCACCCAGGACTCGATTGACGCGCTGATGCAGCGGCTCCCGCTGATGGCGGTCATGCTCGTCCTCATCACCGGCCTGCTGATGTTCCTGCAGTTCGGTTCGATCGTCCTGCCGATCAAGGCCGCGCTCATGACGGCCCTGGGTCTCGGTGCCACGCTCGGCATCCTGACGTGGATCTTCGTCGACGGTCACGGCGCCGAGCTGGCCAACTTCACCCCCGGCCCGCTGTTCGCAGCGGTGCTCGTGCTGATCATCGCCATCGTGTTCGGCCTCTCGACCGACTACGAGGTGTTCCTGCTCTCCCGCATGGTCGAGGCCAGACAGAAGGGCGCGAGCACCACCGAGGCGATCCGCAGCGGCACCGCGCACACCGGCGGCATCATCACCGCGGCCGCCGCGATCCTGGTCGTGGTCACCGGCGCGTTCAGCCTGTCCGAGATCGTGATGATGAAGTACATCGCGTTCGGCATGATCGCCGCGCTGATCCTGGACGCCACGGTGATCCGCATGTTGCTCGTCCCGTCGGTGATGAAGCTGCTCGGGGACGACTGCTGGTGGGCACCGCGGTGGATGCGCGTGGTCCAGCGCAAGATCGGCCTCGGCGAGACCGTCCTCGACGACGAACCCGACGAACAGCGCGACGCCGGTGCCGGCGCCCGTCCGATGAGTGCGGGCACCGTGGTGGCCGAGGCGCCGACCTCGGTGATGGCCGCGGCACGCAGACAACCGGTCGCCGCCGGAGCGGTTCCCGCCCGGGGTCGTGTCCCGGCCGCCGTCGGCCGCCCCGCCGCACCGGCGCGGCCCGCCCCGGACCGACCGCTCACCAACGGCCGCCCGGCGGGTCAGGCCCCCGACCAGCGCACCGGTTCCGGGCCCACCCCGACTCCGCCGTCCCCCTCGGGTCCGCCGCCGACCACCACCGGCCGCCCGGGTACTGCGCCGACCCCGCCGCGCACTCCGCCGGCGCGCGTCGGACCGACGCCCGTGCCCGGTGCCCGGGCCCCCGAACCGGCCGGACGCCGTCCCGCGACGCCCTACCGCCGCTCCACCGTGTCGAAGGGTGATCGTCCCGACACCGGCGGCTGGAGCCTCGGCGAGGGCGGCATCCGACTCGGCGACGCCGCACCTCACCCGGGGAACGGGGACCGTCCGACGGTCACTCCCCCGTCCGCCCCACCACGGGTGCCGGAGACCGGCGGGCGTCCGAATCCCGGAACCGCCCGGCCGACGCCGGAGCCGACCGGCCAGCGCTCACCGCTCGGACGCCGGCCCGCCCTCGACGAGACCGGCCGTCGCCCCCTGGCCGCCTCGGTCAGCCCCGAGACCTCGACCCCGTCGTCTCGGAGTCGTCGCAGCAACGGTCCGTCGCCGATGGAGCGCGGACTCAGCGCCGATGCGACCCCGGCCGCCGCGCGGCCCGACGCCGGTCCCGCCTCGGGTGAGCAGGATCGCCCGGCCGACGAGTCGAACCGTCGCCGTCGCCCGCGTACCGACCGGCACGCCCGGTCCGACGAGACCGGTGACGACGGCCAGATCAGCGTCCAGGAACTGCTGAAGCGGAGTCGCTCACAGAACTGACCGCTCGGACCCCCGTTCGCGGCCACGGGTCTCGTAAGCGGATTGATCGCGAGTCACGATCAATCCGGGATGGGTCGGCACTGGGCTTTGCCCTGATGTGACCTACCACACATCCCGCGCATGATGTCTGCCAGCACATCAACGCTGGAGGGACAGCCGCATGACTTCATCCACCACCTGGACATCACCGGAGCATCGCAGGAGCGTTCTCTGGGTCGTCCCCCTTGCCACCATCGCAATCGTCTTCGACGGGTACGACCTCGTCGTCTACGGCACGGTCCTGCCCACCCTGCTCGACGACCCGTCCCAACTCGGTCAGCTCACCCCGGCCACCGCCGGGGCGCTGGGTTCCTACGCGCTCATCGGCGTCATGATCGGCGCGCTGCTGGCCGGCGCGCTGCTGGCCGGCGCGGTCGGTGACCGGGTCGGTCGCCGACGGATGATGCTGTTCAACATCATCTGGTTCTCGGTCGGCATGGGTGCGACAGCCCTCGCCACCAATCTGACCTCGTTCGGCATCCTGCGGTTCGTGACCGGCATCGGAATCGGCGGCCTGGTCGCCACCGCCGGCGCGATGGTCGCCGAGTTCGCGCCGCCCGCGAAGAAGAACCTGTTCAACGCCATCGTCTACAGCGGCGTCCCGGCCGGCGGCGTGCTCGCCGCGATCCTGGCGATGGTGCTCGCCGACCACGCCGGCTGGCGCGGACTGTTCTGGGTCGGCGCACTGCCCCTCGTCACGTTGCTGCCCCTCGCGCTGCTGCGGATGCCCGAGTCGCCGCAATGGCTCGCCACCCGGGGTCGTCTCGCCGACGCGGAGGCGGTCTCGGCGCGCACCGGAATCCACGTCGGCCCCGCTCGGCCGGTCGCGGCCACCGCACCCGCCGCAGCCGAGAAGGTCGGTTTCGCGGTCCTTGCCTCGCGTCGCTTCGCCGGTCCGACCCTGCTGCTGGGCGTGATGAGCTTCGTCGGCCTGCTGCTGACCTACGGTCTCAACACATGGCTGCCGCAGATCATGAAGGAAAGCGGCTTCAACGCGAAGGGTTCGCTGTCGTTCCTGCTGGTCCTCAACGGTGGCGCCATCGTGGGCGGACTCATCGCGGCGCGATTCGCCGACCGCCGGGGACCGCAGCAGGTCGTCGCGACGTCGTTCTGCCTGGCGACGTTCGCACTCATCGGACTGACCCTGTCCCTCCCGCTGCCGGTGCTGCTGGCCGCGGTCGCCGTCGCCGGTACCGGCACCATCGGCACCCAGGTCCTGATCTACGGTTTCGTGTCGAACTTCTACCCGACCGAGGCACGCGCCGCCGGCGTGGCCTGGTGCGCCGGCTTCGGTCGACTCGGCGGCATCTTCGGTCCGGTGATCGGCGGCCTGCTGATCGGCGCCGGGATCTCCTCGGCCACCGCGTTCCATCTCCTCGCCGGGATCGCGCTCATCGGTGCCGCGGCCACGATGCTGGTCAAGTCACCCAAGCCGGCAGACGCGCCCGCGAGCGGTTCGCTGACGACCTCGGGGCTCGCCGTCAGCGAGTGACCCGGCGGGACCCGCCACCGTCGAACACGGCCTGGCCGAGGACTCAGTCCTCGTCCAGGCCGTGTTCGATCACGTAGCGGGTCAGTTCCACGCGGTTGCCGAGCTGGAGTTTGCGGAGGGTGGCCTGGACGTGGTTCTCGACGGTCCGGTGACTCAGGTCGAGGCGCCGCGCGATCTGCTTGGCGCTCAGTCCTTTTGCGACCAAACGCAGCACCTCGGTCTCACGCTCGGTGAGCGCGGGCGCGGCGGGTGCGGCGTCGGGTTGCTGGGACATGCGCCGGTACTCGCCCAGCACCAGCCCCGCGAGTCCCGGGGTGAAGACCGCCTGGCCGTCGGCCGTCGCCCGGACGGCGTCCACCAGTTCTTCGCGTGACGACGACTTCACCAGATAGCCGCTGGCCCCGGCCTTCACGGCCTCGAGGACGTCGTCGCGCTCACCCGATGCGGACAGCACGAGGATGCGGGTCTTCGGCGAGACCTCCAGGACCGCCGTCGTCGCCTCCGTACCGGTGCCGTCGGTCAGCTGCATGTCCATCAGGACCACGTCGGGGGTGACGGCGGCCGCGCGTCGACCGGCACTGCCCACGCCGTCCGCGGTGGCGACGACGTCGAATCCCTCGTCGGCGAGATCGCGGGCCACCGCCTCTCGCCAGATCGGGTGGTCGTCGACGACCATGATCCGCAGCGGCGCCCGCCCTTCGTCACTCCGGCCTGCACTCATACTTGATGCTCCCCTTCGCCGTTCAGCTCTCGTCCCGCGGGACGGTGAACTCCCATTCCGTACCCGCACCCGGTTCGGTGTCGAGGCGCGCGGTGCCGCCGAGGGATTCGATCCGTCCGACGATCGACTTCGACACCCCGACGCGCCCCTGCGCGACCGCCTCGGCGAGCCTGCCGTCCGGGATGCCGATCCCGTCGTCGCGCACACTCACCACCACATCCGATCCCAGATCCTCCACCAGGATGTACGCACGCGCACCAGGACCCGCGTGATTGACCACGTTGTCGAGTGCGTTGACGACCGCCGCACGGATCTCGGCACCCCGATGCGCCGGGATCATCACCGGGTCGGCGGGAGCGCTGACCGACACCCGCGCGTCGGCGAAGACGCGCAGGGCGGCGGCGAGATCAACGCTGCATTGCGCATCGGGATCGGCGGCGACGGGTTCGTCCGTGTCGGAGATCAGCCGACGCAGCGTACGCTCCTGCTCCGCCGCGAGGGTGGCGAGTTCACCTGTCGGACCGCCGATCTCGCGTCCGCGACGCGCGATCAGCGCGAGCACCTGGAGTACCCCGTCGTGCACCTCACGGGAGAGCCGTTCGCGTTCCTCGGCAGCCGCGGCGATCCGCGCCGCCCGGGACAGCTGGTCCTGGACCCGACGCGCGTTCGCAGCCGCGAGCCCGACCGCCATGCCGGTGGCCACGATGACGATGATGGTCGCATTCCGACCGAAGTCGAGGTTCAGTTCGCCCTTCACGAAGGTGCTGGTGCCGCCGATGATCAGCCCCGACACGATCCCCCCGACCGGGCCGGTGAGGATCGCGACCGAGATGACCGCGTTGGTGGCCCACAGCGTCGTCGGCCAGGTCTGGTTGTTCCACGCCCACTCCGCGCCGGCGACATACGACGTCGACAACATCAGGGCGCAGACGACGAGCACCTCGGCACCGACCCACACCCGGTTGCGCGCGAACCCGACGAAGTAGCCGATCCCGCTGACCAGCGTCCACGCGGAGAGCAGGCCGAAGAGCACCCAGGCGACGCCGCCGCGGTCGAGGTCGGGGTTGACGGCGATGTGGAAGCCGAGCGCGTACAGATAGGACAGCAGCCGGAAGATCTGGGCGCCCCGCCACAGCGGACCGACCGGGTCGTCGTCGATGACGCGTGCCAGACGATCCGGATCGGTGTCCCGGTCCGGCGGGCCGACCTCGAGCCCCGACCACCGGCGCGTCACGTTCCCGCGCCCCGACCGTCCCCGTCCCGGTCACTGCCCTCGCGGTCGGTCTCGACCTCGTCCCGGCGACCATCCGCCGGGCGTTCCGATCCTGGGTTCCCGGCCTTTGAGGGGGTGCCGGGGGCCTCGCGTGCGAGCGTCTCGGCCGCGGCGTCGGGATCGTCGGTGTCCCACGCCGGCGAATCCGGCTCGGCGACGACCCCCGGGCGCCCGTCCACGGACTCGGTCGAGTCCCCCTTCAGGCGTCGGATCGCGGTGTTGAAGAACGCAATCAGGGGCACCGCGAGCAGACCACCGATGATGCCGGCCGACACCAGGCCGGCCGCGATCCCGAGCACCACCGCAACCGGATGCAGGCGCACCGACCGCCCGAGCAGGAACGGTTGCAGCACATGGCTTTCGAGCTGCATGACACCGACGACGATGGCGAGGGCGACGACCGCGGCGATCCAGCCCTGGGTCACCAGGGCGACGAGCACCGCCAGCGTGCCGGTGACCAGGGCACCGACGATCGGGATGAAGGCGCCCAGGAAGACCAGCGAGGCCAGCGGAAGCGCCAGGGGCACTTGCAGGATGGCGAGTCCGATCCCGATACCGCAGGCGTCGACGAAGGCCACTGCGACGGTCGCCCGGACGTACCCGACGAGTGTGCCGAAACCGGCGATACCCGCCTCCCACACCCGATTCCGATTGGTCTGTGGGATGAGCTTGACCGAGAACTGCCAGATCTGACCACCGCCGTAGAGGAAGAAGATCAGCAGGAACAACGTCAGCAGGGCGCCGGTGATGATCTCGCTGGCCGTGGTGGCGGTGGCCAGCGCACCGCTGGTGACACGGTCCTGGTTGTGCTGGATGAAGTCGAGGGTGTCGGTGCCGAAGTTGCGCACCTGGTCGCGATCGAGCCCGAGAGGCCCGTTGATGAGCCATTCCCTGGTCTTCTCGACGGTCACGGTGACCTGCTCGGCGAGTTCGGGAACACCGTCGATGAACTCGCGGACCACGAAGGTCATGACGGCGGCGAGCAACCCGATCGCGACGACGAGGTTGACGATCACCGCCAACGAGCGCGGCAGACCGCGCCGGTCGAGTGCGTCGACCCCGGGAACCAGCATCGCGGAGATCAGGATGGCGAGGGCGACCGGCACGAGGACTTCCTCGAACTCCCGGAACAGCCTGGTCGCGACGTAAGCGGCCGCGACCAGGAGCAGTAGCCGCCACGCCCACTCCGCCGCCGCGCGTACCTGCGGATGGACCTTCGCCCGGTCGATGGACGCGAGGTCCCGGACGTCGCGCGGCCGGTCGGCTCGTTCGGCTTCGGTCACGAGAGTCACACTAGTGCTGCACCGCGGGGACAGGAGTCCGTACACACCCCCGATTGCGCAGGTCGCCGACGGGGGTCGTCACCGACACCGGCCCCCCTACCCTAGGGTGGCACGTATGTCGTCGGAGGATGTTGGCTCGCCGGGGGGCGCGGCAGCCCCGGTGACCCGTCCTCGGTTCTGGTGGGTCCGATGGGTCCTGCTCACCGTCGTCCTGGTCATCCTCGCCGTCGAAGTCGTTCTCATCTGGCCCGAATTGCGGGGCGCCTGGCTGCGTATCGGCGAGATCGAGTGGCACTGGGTCGCGGCGTGTCTCGTCGCCGCGATGCTGTCGATGGACAGTTTCGCCCAGGTCCAGCGCGCACTGTTGCGCTCGGCGGGCCTGCGGGTCACGCAGTGGAAGTCCCTGTCGGTCATCCTCGCAGCCAACTCGCTGAGCCAGACGATGCCGGGCGGCCAGGTCCTCGCCCCCGCGTTCACCTATCGGGAAACCCGCAAGTGGGGTGCGACACCGGTCATCGCGTCGTGGCAGGTCGTCATGTCGGGCCTGCTCGCCGGCATCGGTCTCGCGGTGCTCGGGTTCGGCGGTGCCCTCCTGGCCGGAGCGAAGACCAGCCCGTTCTCGGTCGTCTTCTCCGTTGCCGGGTTCCTCGCGGTCGCGGTGGTCCTGCAGTACCTGGCCAGTCATCCGGAATCGTTGAAGAGCACCGGGATTCGAGTCCTGGGTTGGGTGAACCAACTCCGGAACAAGCCGGAGGACCACGGCACCGAGAAGTTGTTCGAGACCCTCGAACAGCTCCGGGCGGTGCAGCTCACCAAGCGCGACACCTCGGTCGCATTCGGCTGGAGCCTGTTCAACTGGGTCGCCGACGTCGGGTGTCTGATGTTCGCCTGCTGGGCGGTCGACGCCCACCCGAGCATCTCCGGACTGATGGTCGCCTACGCGGCGGGCAAGGCCGTCGGCTCGGCGATCCCCCTGCTGCCGGGCGGCATCGGCGTCGTCGACGCGGTGCTCGTCCCCGCACTGACCAGCGCCGGCATGCCCGCCGCCGACGCCATCACCGCGGTCCTCATCTACCGGCTGATCAGCTATGTGATCGTGTCGGGCATCGGCTGGGTGGTCATCGGTCTCATGTTCCGTAACCGCATCAAGCGCGACGACACGTTCATCGACGAGGTCGAGCGGGACGCCGACGCCCTCGAACGCTCGGCCGACGACCCGTCGCCCACGACGCCCGACGGTACGGCGCTCCCCATCCCGCCGCCGGATGGTGTCGAACCGCCGGGCCCGGGGGCCCCGCCCACGGACGGACCCGACAACCCGCAACGAGGGGACTCCGCACGAACGTCCGACACCGATCCGCCGTCGGACCCGGTACGGTAATCCACCATGCTGAGCTCGAAGACGGACCGGGGCTCCGACGCGACGGCAGAGACGGGGTCCTCGCCGGCGCGCGGAACGGCGACGGGTCCCGTCGCCGCCCTGTTCGACGCCGTGGCGATCACGGTCTTCGTCCTCATCGGCCGGGCCAGTCACGAAGAGGGCTATGCGCTGACCTCGGTGCTGCACACGCTGTGGCCGTTCCTCGCCGGCTGTGCGGCCGGCTGGTCGATCACCTACGTCTACGCGCATGTGCGGTCGAGCGACTTCTTCGGTCACGACTTCCGGCCGGACCGGGTCGTCCCGGTCGGTCTCGTCATCTGGTTCTGCACGGTGACCGTCGCGATGATCCTGCGCTTCATCCTCAGCCAGGGCGTGGCGGTCAGCTTCGTCATCGTCGCGGCCGTGGTGCTCGCGCTCTTCCTGCTCGGCTGGCGAGCCGTCTTCGCCTACCTCGGTCGTCGCGCCGCCGCCTGACGACGAGAGTCGCGAGCGTTCGCGGACCTACTTGATCGTGAAGTACTTCTGCGCGACCTGGAGTGCGGCGGTCCCCGACTTGGGTCCCTCGGTGTAGATGACGACGACCTGACCGCCCTGGAGCCCCACGAACCAGCCGGGCCCCTCGGGGCCGTTGGTGCCGACGAGGGCACGCAGTCCCGGCGCGCGGGTGAGGTCACTGGCGTCGCCGGTGGCGGCAGTGGCGGTCATCGCCTGCAGCACCGGCCGGACGACGGCCGGATCGAGCCCGCCGAGCTCACCGCCCGCGATCTTCGTCGGCACGTTTTTCAGCACGAACGGCGGCACCGACGAGGCCTGCCCGGCCGCGCTGCGCGCCATGGCGACACCGAAGGCGGCCATGTTGGTCATCGACATCATGCTCGAGCCGGGACGGTAGTCGATGGTCGCGATCCCGGGACGGTCAGCGGTCGGAACGCTCGCACCGGGCACCGTGAACTGGACGCCGAGTCCGAGCCGGTCGAGCAGTTCGTCGCCACGCTGCTGCTCCGACCCGACGGCTCGCCCGATCGCATCGAAGACGGGGTTGAGGGTGGTGCCGACCGGATAGGGCTGGTCGAGGTCTACGCCGCTGTCGATCGCGTACGAGTTCTGCGCCATCCCGGTGATCGCACCGGTCTGCGCGTCGAGGGTCATGATCGTCGCGGGTTGACCGACCTCGACGGCCGCGTCGCCCAGGGACAGCTGGACGCCCTGGTCCATCGTGGTCGGGACGTCGGGTCCGGGAGGACCCTGCTCACCGGCCAGCTTGCGGGGCGCGGCACCCGGACCGAGCATCTCGACCTGCCACCCGGCGGTGGCGTCGCGGATGGCCTGCCAGTAATTGGTCAGCCCGTCCTCGAGGGGGGAGGACAGGCGCCGGTCCGCCATCACCAATTGATCGGATCGGTTGACCACGACACCGGGGACCCGACGCGGGTCGCCGGCGAGCACCTCCATGTCGGAGTCCCGCAGACCGACCGCGGTGATGGCCCGGCCCGGCGTGGCGTCGAGCTTCTCTCGGATGACCTGCCCGGTGATCAGCGGCGCGATGGGCGCGATCACCCGGGCCAGCGCCCGCACCGAGGCGTTGAGGTCCGGGGTTCGGGTGGGATCGAGCACGATCTCGTTGACCGGCTGGGCGTACATGAAGACCCGGCCGGTTCGGCTGCGGACGGTCGGGGCCGGCTTCGCGTCGGTGCGGATCTCGCGCAGGGTGCCGCCGGCGGTGAGGCCGGCGTGCAGGATCGCGGGGTCCCAGGTCACCTTCCAACCCGACGACAGCTTGCGCGCGGTACCGCCGCTGGTCGACTCGTACACGCGGCCCTTGTCCCAGTTCCAGGTGGTGGTGACCGAGAAGGTCGCCGTCCCGTCGCTGTATTCGACGGGGTTGTCGACGTCGACGTCGACGCGTTGGGCACCCATCTGTCTCAGAGTGGTGGTGAGACTGTCACCGGCTTGTCCCGGTGCGGTGGTGAACGTGGCGGCCCCGCCGGCGTCCTGGCGGCTGAGGGCGTCGGCGAATGCGTCGATGGCGGCAGCGGCGCCCGTGTCGGTCGAACCGGCGAACCCGCAGGAACTCACCATGACCGCGCACGTGACCGCGGCACAAGCGGCTGTCGTCGCGCGCTTGACCCAGATCTTCATGACGACAATTTTCACTCGTGTAACACTCGAAATCGACGCCGCCAGCTTCCATTCGGGGATCAAGCCGGTCACGAACTCATCTCGCCCACGGGACTTTTGACACTCCGCGGCGTGCGCGATCGCCGTCCGAGATCGACGTCGACAGATCCCGGACCCGGCCGTCCCCGACCGCCCTCACCTTGCCGCACTGCGACAATGGGCGCATGATTTTCACCGTCTTCCGCGGCGATGATCGTCCGGTCACCGCCACCGACTGGCTGACCTCGCGGCACTGCTTCTCCTTCGGCGACCACTACGACCCGTCGAACACGCACTTCGGCGCGCTGCTCGCCGTCAACGACGAGGTCGTCGCCCCCGGCGCGGGCTTCGATCTCCACACCCATCAGGAGAGCGAGATCGTGACGTGGGTGGTCACGGGGACGCTGGTCCACCGTGACTCGGCCGGGCACTCCGGTGTCCTCTACCCCGGCCTGGTGCAGCGGATGAGCGCGGGCACCGGCGTCGAACACTCCGAGCGCAACGACTCATGGCCCGACCTTCCCGACGCCGGCACCGAGCCCGTCCGCTACGTCCAGATGTGGCTGATGCCCGACCGCCACGGTCTCGCGCCGTCGTACGCGCAGGCTGATGTCCGCAACCGCCTCGCCGCGGGCGGACTCGTACCGATCGCGTCGGGCGTCGCCGATGTCGACGCCGCGGTCTCCGTCGCCAACTCGGGCGCCACCCTGTTCGCGACGCGACTCCGCCCCGGCGAGACCGTCGAGGTGCCCGCTTCCCGGTTCACCCACCTGTTCGTCGTGCACGGACAGGTCGAGGTCGACGGGGTCGGCGTCGAGGAGATCGGCGTTCTGGACCCGGGTGACGCCCTCCGAGGCGTCGACTCCGCGTCGTTCCCGATCCGCGCCGGCGACGACTCCGACGCCGAGGTGCTGGTGTGGTCGATGGCCGCCGGGCTGGGTGCGTAGAGCTCTGGCCGCCACCGATCACCGTCGGCGCGTGCCCCACCGTGCGGCGAGGCGTCGGCGCCGTCAGGGGTTGATGCTCTTGGCCGCGATGGCCACACCTATCCAGCGGTGCAGGAATTCCCGCAACTCAACCGGGGTGCGTGTGAGTTCGCGCGGATCCACGAGCAGTGACTGGACGAACCGCAACATCACCTCGACGAGCTCGTCCATGTCGTCCTCGACCCACCCGTGGGCAGCCCAGTCGACATCGAGATGTTCGACGATCACCCGACCCATCGCGATCGCCTGGGGTGACGTGACCTCGGCAGTGAAACGGCCGTGCTCTGCCTCGGCGAAGAGCAGGCCGAATCGCCGGTGTTGTCGCAGCCGTTCGAAGGTCAGGGCGATGGCTTCGACGATCGCATCCGCCGGGTCGGTCAACCCCTGTAGCGACCGAGCCAGATCCGCCAGGAATTCGTCGGTCGCGTGCTGCGCCGTCGCCGACAGCAGGGCTTTCGTGTCCGGGAAGTAGCGATAGACGGTCTGACGGGCCACCCCGAGCCGCTGAGCGACCTGACGGATGTTGACGCCACCGGCTCCGGCGTCCATCAGCTCGCCGGCCGCAACGACTATGCGCTTGCTCGCTTCGTCATCGTCGGTCGGAGGGGTGGCCCCGGCCCAGCCGTGGGTGCGCATCCACACATTGTGTCGTGCTGCGGGGATCCCCGCAGCCCCTCCCCTCAGGCCGGACGTCGCAACACGGCTGGACATAGAACGTGTTTCATGTATTGTCAGGCCCCAGCCGACTGAACGGACCCGAAAGGACAGCCCCCGTGACGATCGACATCCCCGAAACCACTCCCTCGACCAGCTCGTACGGTGCCGATCTCACTCGTCGAGCACTGGATCTCGCGATGTCCAGCAGCACCGACATGGCCGAGTCGACTCTCCGCGTACCGCTGGACTACTACCGCGACGACAAACTCGCCGAACTCGAACAGACTCGACTGCTGCGCGAGACGCCGCTGGCGCTGCTGGCCTCGGCGCAGATCCCGAACAACGATGACTACGTCGTACGAACGGTGCTCGACGACTCGTTGCTCATCACCCGTGATCGAGACGGGCAGACCCACGTCTTCCTGAACTACTGCCGTCATCGCGGTGCGATGCCGGCCTGTGGCGCGGGCAACGCCCGACGCTTCACGTGTCCGTATCACGCGTGGGTCTATGACAACACCGGCAAACTCCGCGGGGTCCCCGGCAAAGCCGGATTCGACGATCTCGACCGCTCCGACTACGGACTGGTCGAACTGCCGAGCGAGGAACGGCACGGATTCATCTGGGCCGTCCTCACCGCCGATGCGCCGCTCGACCTGGACGCCCACCTGGGCAGTTTCGACGACGAGCTCGCCCGTTGGAGGTATCAGGACTTCCAGTACCACGACGAGCGACATCTCGAATCGACGGTGAGCTGGAAAGGCGCCCTGGAGGCTTTCGCCGAGGGTTACCACTTCCCGTTCGTCCACGGCAACAGCGTGATCGGTCAGAACACGATCGCGAACACGCACGTCTACGACGAGTACGGGCCACACCATCGGATCGGGTTCCCGTTCAACTGGATTCGCGACCTCGCGGACAAAGAGCCCGACGCCACCTGGGACGATCCGAGCGCCTACATGGGCCTCATCTATTGGATCTACCCGAATCTCATCCTCGCCAACAGTCCGGTGGGGGTCGAGGTCATCGACATCCTCCCTGCCGGTTCGGCGACCCGCTGCACCGTGCGCCACAGCTGGATGGCCAAGTACCCGGCCGACACTCCGGAACAGACCGAGATGTATGCCGGCATCTTCGCCCAGGTACACGCGGCGGTCCGCGACGAGGATTTCGCGATGCTGCCACAGTGCGGCGAAGGTGTGCGACGCGGCCAGCACGAACACATGGTCATCGGGCGCAACGAGATCGGGGTGCAGCACATGGTCCGGGTGATGGCCGGACATCTCGGCATCGCGCTCGGATGACCCGGCGGACCGTCGACCACGCGCACCGGCGACGCTCGAGATCCCGGTGATGGCGTACACCGGCGCCCGCGCCGAGATCTGGGACCGCTGATGGACATCGACTGGTGCTCACTCGAAGATCACCTGATCCGCTGCATCGAACTCGCGGTCGCCGAAGCCGCCGAGCAGCATCCGGCGAACACCGTCTACGCTGCCGCCCTGACCGATGTCCACGCTCGGGACATGCTCTTCCTGTGGCCGTCGATCCGGGTGGCGTGGCAGCCCCAGGGCTCCCCGGCCACCGAGCGCGGCGACCTCCGCAAGCGGGACGTCGACGACTGGGACCGGCTCGTCGACGCGCCCCCGACCGGGGATCTGTGGGCAGAGCGGCTCACCGCGTCCGTGGGCCGGCACGGCCATCCTTGGAATGTCGTTGCCGCGCAATTTCATCGGAGTCTCGGCAACGCCTGCCGTCGCGCGACGGCGACGCTTCCCGGGTCGGCCCACCTCGACGACGACTTCGTCGTACTCGTCCACGATCCCGAGTGCCGAGAGGCCGCGATCCGGGCATCGGTCGACGACGAGGTTCTGCGACGGCTCTTTCCCGAGCTCCACCGGACCTCGGCGATCGAAGCCCGCCTCGACCGTCTGTCCGAGCCCGACCGAATCGATGCGCTGGTCGAGATCCTGACCTCCGACACCGACACCGACGGCGAACTGCGCCCGGTCGCTCGCCGACTCCTGGCCGCGCAGGGCCCGATTGCCGCGCAGCGCGTGGTGGACGAGCTGCGCAGCACCCCGCTCGATCCATCGAACTCGCATCGGGTCGACCGCCTGTATGACGTCCTCATCGACACCGGGATCACCGATTCCCAGGTCGCGGACCGGTTGGCGGACACCGTCGAACGGGCAGGCAATCGGCCCGTCGACGTGGCGAAGGCGGCCACAGTACTGTGCATGCTCGGCCACGTCCATCGAGCCACGCACCTCGTGGCGGGCCTCCCCGACGACATGGCCGCCCAGGCCCTCAGCGCTCCTTTCCTGGCCGAGCACCGGCGAACGCCGCTCGACTATCGACTGCTGGCCGAGATCCTCGCCGCCCGTCCGGTTCTCGACGACCTCATGCTCGCCTCGTTGACGCCCACACGCATACACGACATCGCCCACGAGGACCTGCGCACCGCTTCCGACGCCCTGGCGTCCCCGTGGCAGTTCATCCGGCGCCACGCCGCGATCGTGCTGCTCTCCTCCCACCTGTGACCCGGCGCGCGACGCCAGCCGGTCACGCCGGCAACCCGGGAACTACACCGCAGGTCGACGCCGATCAGACCCGGCGTCGAGCTGACGTGCCATCTGCGCGTACCCCTCCCACACCGAGGCGTAGCGTGGTCGCCAGTCGGTGGCTGACCGAAACCGCCTGTTGGACACCCGAAGCGAACGTGTCAGCGACGTGGTGCGTTCGCCGAGCAGGAGGGCGGCCCGGCCGGGCCCGGTCACGTACGGGTGCTTGCCGACCGCACCCGCCAGGGCGGCCGTGTGGTGCATCTTGGTGACCGGTAGGTCGTCGACGATGTTGTAGGTGCCGGAACCGATTTCGAGTGCGGACACCACGGCGCCGGCGGCATCGGCGAGGTGGATCGAGGAGACGTAGGCGCCGGGTCGGCCGGCCCGGAAACCGATCCGTCGTCGGGCGAGCGCCATGAGCTGCTCGCTGTGGGCGGCGCCGACGCCGTAGAACAACCCGAACCGGAGCACCACGCCGACCCCACCCGAATCGGTGAACCGGCGGGCCGAGGCCTCGGCCGCGTGGTTGCCCACCGCGATCGGATAGTGGTCGACCGGCGACTCCTCGTCGATCCACCGGTCACCGGCGTCGGTGTACACCATGGCGACCGATTCCTGCACCACCCGCGGCACGCCGGTGGCGAGTGCGGCGTCGACCACCGCGGCCGAGCCCTCCCGCCGTATGCGCTGGCAGTCCGCCCAGGCCGACTTTCGGACGAACGATGCGGTCCCCGGAAGGGAGGACGCGAGATTGACGACCGCGCCGCAGCCGTCGAAGTGTTCGGCGAGTCCGTGTCGATCGAACAGCGACACCCGAATCGGGGCGGCGCCGTGGGCACGCAGCGCGGAAGCGGCGGCATCCGAGCGCGCCAGCGCACGCACGTCGTGTCCCGCGGCGACCATTGCGGGCACCGCGTATCCCCCGATGGCCCCCGTACCGCCGGTGACGAATACCCGCATGCGGGCGAGTATTCCGGATCGCGTTGCGGTTTGTCCCGATTACCGGGACGAACCGCACCGTCATGTGGTTCGCCGGTCAGTCCCCGGCTGCGACAGCGCGTGCAGATCCTTTGCGGTGGGTGACTTCTCGACCGTGTCGGGATCGGGATAGGTGTGCAGCAACCGGTCCGCGGTGCCCGCGGTGGTGACCGCGAACCAATAGTGCTCGTTGCGGTAGTGATGGAATCGATGGTTGCGCCACAGCCGGCGATAGTAGGCGCGGCGCGGCCGGTAGTCGGAGTGGATCAGATAGTGCGTCCATTCATAGACCAGTCCGATCGCCGCGAGCGTCGCCATGAACGTGAGACCGCGCTCGGCACTGGCGAAGACGAGGAGCCCCACCGCGACGGCCGCGAGGACGACCGTGACCAGCACCTGCCACGGGATGAACACCAGGGGGATGTTCCGCGGGTCCGAGTGGTGCTCGCGATGCTTACGCGCCACCAGCGGATCGATGGTGACCGGTCCCAGGCGCTTCGGCCGCCAGTGCAACACGACGACGTGGATCAGCCATTCGGCCAGCGGGAAGCTCGCGATCATCACGACCGGGACGACCAGATCGGCGATCCCCCACCCGCCCAGCCAAATTCGCGCCGCCGACGAGGTCACCAGGAACGCGGCGATCATCCAGGGCGACGGGTGCCGGAGGAACTCGGCGAATGCGGCACGCAGGGTCGTCGACCGCCGTGATCGCATTCGCCGTTCCTCCGCCGCCACCTGCCGGCGCGCTCTGTGGTCGATGTGGTCGGCGTCGATGCTCTCGGCAGACATTCAGTTCCCCTCTCCGATGTCAGACTCCGCACCCTCGAGTGCCTGACAGAGTTCGAGCAATGCCGCGGTCGCGGGCGCGAGCAGTTCACGGGCAGCGGCCTCGGCGCGGCCGGGTTCGCGAGACGTGATCGCGTCGACGAGCGCGCGATAGCCGTCGATGTTGCCGACCTCCGGCTCCAGCATCGACGCGAGCGCGGGAAGCGCCGGTTCGTACGCGGCGCGGAGCGAGTTGTACATGAGACGGAATGCGATCGAGTCGGCCGCGTCGACGATCGCGCTCCAGAACTCGAGTGCCGCGACCTGCTGTCCGACCGGGTCCGGTTCGGCGGCGAGATCGGCGAGCAGCGCTGTCAGCCTGGCGATCTGGTCGTCGGTCACCCGCCTCGCCGCCAGCCCGGCGACGCCCGGGCCGATCGCGGCACGTGCCTCGACGATCGAGCGAGCGACACTGGGCACGAGCGCGCCGCCCCGGATCAGGAGTCGCGGCAACAGATCGAGACCACCCGTCCGCGCTATGTCCTGGACCCGTGCGCCGTCGCCCTGCCGAATGGAGACCAGACCGGCCGCCGCCACCCGCTTCAACGCTTCCCGCACGGTGGGCCGCGAGACGCCGAGGATGCGGGTCAATTCCCGTTCGCTTGGAAGGGCCTCGCCGGCCGGTAGGTCACCCGACAGCACGCCCTCGACGATCTGGTCGAACACGATCTCGGGGGCGCTCTGCTGGGACACGGGCTCGAACGGCATGCACCGACCGTAGAACCCGGAGGACTGGTGGTCAAGTGGTCAGACCACTCGCGGCCTGAGGAATGTTCGGTGGGCGCTCGGGTTGTACCCACCATGAGTGACATCGCCGCGCCTTCGTCCGACACCTTGACCGCCGACGATCTGGACTTTCTCAGCCGCCCACTCCTCGGCTTCTTCTCGACGGCGACCGGCCCGACGCCGCCGCAGCCTCGGCCGGTGTGGTTCGAGGCGACCGCGGACGGCGAGATCCAGCTCTTCACCGGTCCCGATTCGCTGAAGGTGCGTCGTCTGGCCGCCGATCCGCGCGCCTCGATCGTGGTCGCCACCCCGGTCGAGGAACGCGAGCGCTGGATCTCCGTTTCCGGCCCCACGCGCATCGAGACCGACGGTCCAGCCGCACGCGAACTCGCAGCACGACTCGCCGACCGCTACTGGGACCTCGACGACCCCACCCGCGCACAGGATCTCGCGGAGATCCTCGCCGACGACTGGGTGCGGATCGTCATCCGGCCGGACAAGATCCGGCGACTGAGCTTCTGAGCGGGGCCTTCGACTCGGCCGCGGCTCATCGCAGCTGATCGAGCAACCGCAACCACACCTCGCTGATGGTCGGATACGACGGAACCGCATGCCACAGCCGCGAGAGCGGGACCTCGCCGACGATGGCCACCGTCGCCGAATGGACGAGTTCCGCGGTCTGCGGCCCCACGAAGGTCGCACCGACGAGGATGTCGCGGCTCGCATCGACGACGAGACAGGCGTGACCCGAGTACTCGGGATCGGTCAGGTAGGACCCCGCCACGGAGATGTCCCCGTCGGCGATCCGTACGTCGATGCCTGCGTCCTTCGCCTGCTTCGCGGTCAGCCCGACAGATGCGATCTCGGGCCGGGTGAACACCACCTGCGGTACGGCACCGTGGTCGGAGCTCGCGACGTACCGCGGACCGTCGAGGTCCCGGTTCTCGGCACGTGCGGCGATCACGTCCCCGGCCACCCGCGCCTGATACTTACCCATGTGTGTCAACGCATTACGGCCGTTGACATCTCCCACCGCGTACAGCCACGGGTGGTCGGCCACCGTCAGATGGTCATCGGCGCGCAACGGGCCGCCCGCCTCGAGTCCCACCGACTCCAGACCGAGATCCCGCGTCGCGGGCGAGCGTCCCGCCGCCACCAGGATCTCGTCGACGACGAGCTCGCCTGCGCCGTCACCGTCGAGCCGGATGGTGGCGGGGCCGCCGTGGATGCGTCCGTAGCCGGTGTCGGCGGCGCCGGGCCGGTCGACCGACTCGATCGTCGTCCCGAACCGGATGTCCACGCCGCGGGCAGTCAGCGAGTCCGCGATCCGCTCTGAGACGAACGACTCCATCTTGGGCAGCAACCGGTCACCGCGGATGGCCATGACGACCTCCGCACCGAGGTCGAGCAACCAGGTCACCGCTTCGCACGCCACGACGCCACCGCCGACGACGAGGATCCGCTCCGGCACCTCGACGAGATTCGTCGCGTCCCGGGAGGTCCACGGGTGCGCCTCGGCCAGACCCGGTGTCGGCGGGATCGACGCCGTGCTCCCCGTCGCCACCACGACCGCCTCACGCGCCGTCACCACCGTGTCGCCGACGGTCACCTGTCGTTCACCCGACAACCGCCCATGCCCGCGGATCACCGTCATCCCGGCACCTTCGGCCCATTTCACCTGCCCGGAGTCGTCGTGGGTCGCCCCGGGCCCGTCCCGTCGGTCGTTCACTGTGTCGCGCCACGCCAGGAGTGCGTCGGCGTCCGGACGATCGCCGCTCACCCGTTCACGCGCACCCGCCAGGGCACGGGCTTCCTCGAGCGCGGACCCCGGACCCAACAACGCCTTGCTCGGCATGCATGCCCAGTACGAGCACTCACCCCCCATGAGCTCGTGCTCGATGACGACAGCAGTTCGATCGCTGCCCCGTATCGCATAGTCGGCGACATTCTCGCCCACCGGACCGCCACCGATCACGACGACGTCGAAGGTTGCATCCATGGGTTCAGCGTAGGTGGGTTTCGGCTCCGCGGTCGGCGAGTGCGCACGTTCCGAGGAGAGCAGTGTGCGACTCCTGGGAGTCGCTCTGTCGACGCTGCCGTTCACGAGCCCGCGCTCACCCCCCCCCGCGGGTT
>NZ_JAMBDT010000179.1:0-3698 GCF_025143765.1 Gordonia sp. p3-SID1431 | reverse complement strand
GTGTGAGCGAAGCGAGCCACGAAGGGCTGACGAGGTAAGTCGCCAAACCCTTCGTGGCTCGTCGCTTGCGCTCCTCGCACCTCAGGGAGCAGAGGGGGCGTAGCTTGCGCTCCTCGCACCTCAGGGAGCAGAGGGCAGTGGCTTTCGCTCCTCGCACCTCAGGGAGCAGAAGCAGTGGCTTGCGCTCCTCGCACCTCAGGGAGCAGGAATTGTGCAGACTTTTGGATTGGGAGCGGGGTTACTCAGCTACCGAAGAACCACGGGAACGTCCTGGGGCGGGCCTGCGCACGCGGTTGGGTGCGCTGCTGCGGACGCGCCGGACGCCGGTTCTGGGTCTGCGACTGACGGTTCGGTGCGGGCTTGTTCGGCATTCGTTCATCCTGTTCTCGTTCGGTCGCACCGGTCTTTCAGGTCCGGTGCGGTCGCACGTTCCGGCGACGAATCCCAAAGTAGGGGGCCGACCTTCGGGTTCGGATGGCTCCGGCTGTCAGCTTCCTGGGAGACGGAGCCCGCGTGTCAGCGGGAGTGACGCCCCGGCGCGTCCGGGCCCTCACCCGGGAAGTCGCCCGGGTATTGCTCACCGGGATAACCGCTTCCGGGGCCGGGAGGCGGGTAGTTGCCGGGGCCCGGGTAGTTCCCGGGCGGCGGGTAGCTACCGGGTGCCGGCTGCGGCGTCGGATACGGCTGGCCCGAAGGGCTTCCGGGCGGCGGGCCCTGCGGCGGACGATTCTGCGGGACGGACTGGGACGGAACGTTCTGCGGCGGAACCGATTGCGGGGGAGTGGGTTGCGACGGCGGGCCCTGTGGTGTCGGCGGAGTCGAGATGCGTTGCGTCGTACCGGCTCCGGCGGGTGCTTCGTACGGGGCGAAGGAGCCCGACGGCGGACCGTAGGAGTCGCCGACCGGACCGGACGGATCGGAGAGATGCGCCGGCAGATCACTCTCGGCCTCCGCCTTGGCCTTCGAGGCGCCGTCGGGGTCCAGCAGATCACGGATCTCGGACAGCAGCGCGATCTCGGTGACCTCCGCCTTCTTGCCGAAACCGCCCAGCTCGGCCAGCTTGTTGTACGGCAGGATGATGATGAAGTACACCACTGCGGCGATGATCAGGAAGTTGATCACCGCGGTGATGACACTGCCGAGGTCGACGAATGTCGATGGGTTGTCGGTGATCTGGAAGCCGAGTCCCTGTGCGGCGTCGGAGCCGACGGGGATCGAGTTGATGATCGGCTGGACGATGCCATCCGTGAACGCGGTGACGATCGCGGTGAACGCAGCGCCGACGATGACCGCTGTCGCCAACTCGACGACATTGCCCTTGAGTATGAAGTCCCTGAATCCCTTGAGCACGGTGTGCGGCCTCTTTTCGGTGATGTCCTGCTCTTGTCCGGCGATTCTGTGCACGATCGGAGCAAATCCGACATGCAGCTTGGCGAGCTCGTACTACCCTATCCACGATCGCGAACGAACCAATCCATTTGACTTGATTTCCCCGGCTGTGTCGTGATGCCGTGACCCGCCCGTTCGTCAGTGCAGGACCACCGCGAGCGCCGTATCGAGCCCCGCCGCCGCGACCCGATGAGCGGATGCGGCGTCCATCGCGAGCAGCACCGGGGTGGCCGCGGTCCCGCCGGGAGCGATACCACCCGACTGTGATTCGGCAGCGTGAAGTGCGACGACGGCGCGGCGGGCCAGCACTTCCGCCTCTTCGGTCAACACGTCGACAACGTCGCCGGGTCGCAGCAGCGCGGTCACGGCCTCGTCCGACAGTCGTATCGGTACGAGCCGGGCATCGTCGTCCCCGGTCAGGTCGGCGGGTAGACGTGACGACAGCAGGCGGGCATCGGTGAGGATTTCTCCTCCGCGGACACGCCCGGTCACGGTTCGCCCGAGTGCGGGTGCCGCCTCGGTGAGGACACCGTCGGGAACCGTGGCTTCCGCGACGCTCCGCGGCGCCAGATCGTCTATCTCGACCACCTGTCCCGGCAGCAGGTCATGCGCGGCAACCATGACCTCGACGTCGCCGTCGGCGCGTGTTCCGGCAACCCCCACCACCACGGCCGCGACGACCAGTCCTGTCGCGGCGACACGTCGGATCAGGACGCTGCGCGTCCACCCCGGTCGCAGCGCCGAACTCACCCGGTCACGAATTCGAGGCCCGAGTGAGGCTTTCGACGGAAGCTTCGACGGGGGAGACATGTGACGAAGGCTAGGTCCGTCTGCCCGGGTGATCGGCCCGTGGAACTCGTCTGTGGACAACATCAATCGGGCCGTCGACCGGTGTGGACAGCGGTCCGGCCGTGGGCCCGGAATGGCCCGCGGCATTGCGGTGGGGGAGAATCGATGTTCTGTGCCGGGAAGTCTGGTCGGCCGCTCGTCGCGCGGGCGGCGTCCGGCGCACCGCGTGCGATCGAGCAGAGGAGAGCCTATGGCCGACGAGCAACCGACAGCAGACAGCGCACGCAAGGCCGATCGCATCCGGCGCTGGGCGGCGCTAGACACGACCAGTGGGGCGCTGCTTCTGGTGGCCGCCGCTGTTGCAGTGTTCTGGGCGAACTCGCCGTGGCGGGAGGCCTACGATTCTCTGCTCCATGTCGAGGTGGGGCCTGAGGCGCTGCACCTACATCTGTCGCTGGCGCACTGGGCGTCCGACGGGCTGTTGGCGATCTTCTTCTTCGTCGTCGGAGTCGAACTGAAACACGAGTTCGTGGCCGGGAGCCTCCGGGATCTCAAACTCGCCGGTGTTCCCATTGCGGCCGCGGTGGGTGGCATGGTCACGCCCGCGCTCTGTTACGTCGTCGTGGTGGCGATCGGCGACCCGGACGGGCTGCACGGCTGGGCGATCCCCACCGCCACCGACATCGCCTTCGCTCTCGCAGTTCTCGCGATCTTCGGCCGCGGTCTCCCGCTCGCCCTGCGGACGTTCCTGCTGACGCTCGCAGTGGTCGACGACCTGCTCGGGATCATCGTCATCGCGACCTTCTACACCGAGAAGATCGACTTCGTCATGCTGGCGGCCGCCCTTGCCGCGGTGGCGCTCTTCGCCGTGCTGGTGCGGCAGGCGTGGCGGTGGTGGCCGGTCCTCATCCCGGTCGCCGTCGTCGCGTGGGGTCTGATGCACGCGTCCGGGGTGCACGCGACCGTTGCGGGCGTACTCCTCGGGTTCGTGGTGCCGGCCGTTGCGATCCGTGGTGAGGAGGAGCCGCGCACCGAGCGACTCGACGACGCGGTCCGCCCGTACTCCTCGGCGCTCGCCCTGCCGGTGTTCGCCTTCGCGGCCGCGGGCGTCACCGTCGTGGGTGGTGATGGTTCGATCGTCCAACCGGTGTCGATCGGAATCGTCGTCGGTCTCGTCGTCGGCAAGGTCGTGGGTGTGATGGGTTCGACGTGGCTGATGACCCGGTTCACGCCGTTGCGCCTACCAGACGCGATCGGCATCCGCGATCTGCTGCCCGTCGGATTCCTCACCGGAGTCGGTTTCACCGTCGCGTTGCTGATCGCCGAGTTGAGCTTCGAGGGCGGCTCCGACGACCACGCCGCCGCGGCCAAGGCGGCCATCCTCGTCGGATCTGTCGTCTCGGCAGTGCTCGCCGCGTTCCTGCTGCGGTGGGACGCTCGACAGGCCCGCGATCCGGACATGAACCGCGACAACATCCCCGACATCGACAAGGACGTCATCGGGGGGTAGACACGCCCCG
>NZ_JAMBDT010000178.1:0-3705 GCF_025143765.1 Gordonia sp. p3-SID1431 | reverse complement strand
CCACGAAGGGTGTGGCAACTTGTCTCGCCGGGCCCTTCGTGGCTCGTCGCTTGCGCTCCTCGCACCTCAGGGAGCAAGGGTTATGCGCTCCTTCTGATTAGGGGCAGCGGTAATCGAAGAACGATGTGCCGAATGTGTCGAATGGCGTCCGGCACGCTCGTCATCACTGCACACGGACCGACGAGCGGCCCGCTGAACGAGAGGCCAGATCATGCATTACTCGCTGCTGCTGCACTACCCGGAGATGGACGCGTCGACCCTCGGTGAGGAAGCGATCGCTCAGGGACAAGCCGCCTTCGCCGCCTACACGACGGCCCTCCAAGACGCCGGCGTGCTCGTGAGTGCCGAAGTCCTACAGCACTCGGACGTCACGACGACGCTGCGCAAGGTCGACGGCCGGCTCGTCGTTCAGGACGGCCCCTTCGCCGACACCAAGGAACAGCTCGGCGGAACCGTCGTCATCGATGTCGACGATCTCGACGCCGCCATCGAGTGGGCGCGTCAGGCACCGCCGATCGAGTGGGGTGTCGTGGAGATCAGGCCCGGCGCGACCTACACCGTCGATGGTGCGTGGACACCCAACGCATGACCCGACGAGAAGCGCACACCGCCGCCGAACATGCTGCCCGCGAGTCGTATTCGCGGCTGGTCGCGCTTCTCGCCGCCGCGTCAGGGGATCTCGCGCTCGCGGAGGATGCACTGGCAACCGCCTTCGAACGTGCGCTCACCTCGTGGCCGTCAGATGGGGTACCCGCGAACCCGGAAGGCTGGCTGCTCACGGTCGCACGCAACCAGCAGCGCGACGTCTGGAAGTCGGCGGCGCACCGTACGTCGAAGATCCTCGACGACACCATCTCTCCCGGAGCAACCACCGTGACTCCCTTCGACGACGTAGACCCCGACGCCATTCCCGACAAGCGCCTCGAGTTGTTGTTCACCTGTGCGCATCCGGCCATCGACGCAGCCGCCCGCACGCCACTCATGTTGCAGTCGGTGCTCGGCTTCGAGGCCGCCGACATCGCCACCGCCTTCGCGGTCGCCCCCGCAACGATGTCGCAGCGTCTCGTGCGAGCCAAACGCCGGATCCGCGACGCCCGGATACCGTTCGTCGTTCCCGACCGCGCGGCGATGCCGGAGAGACTCCCCGCTGTGCTGGAAGCGGTCTATGGGTGTTTCGCGATCGCGTGGAACGACGCCGACGGGACCGATCCCGACACCGTCGAATCGATGGCGGGGGAGTCGCTGCACCTGGCCGTCACGCTCGCCGCGCTGCTCAACGATCCTGAGGCGTGGGGTCTCGCTGCGCTGATCGCGCTGTCGTTGTCGCGGGCGCCGGCACGGACCGGCCCGTTCATCCCGCTCGAGGAGCAGGATCCGGCCACCTGGGATGTCGCGCTCATCCGGGACGGGGAAGCGATGCTTCGACGCGCATCGGCGTTCGGCCGGCCACACGGTCGATTTCAGCTCGAAGCTGCCATGCAGTCCGTCCACGCCGACCGCGCACGCACCGGTGTCGTCGACTGGGCCGCATTACAGTCGCTGTCGTCCGCGCTCGTGTCCGTGGCGTCGACACTTGGTGCGCGAATCGCCCACGCTGCGATCGTCGGGCGGGCGAGTTCTCCCGCAGATGGACTCTCCCTGCTTGATGAGTTGGGCGGTGACGCCGCAGGTTTCGGCCCGTTCCACGCGGTGAAGGCAGATCTGCTGGTTCGGGCCGGGCACTCCGACGTGGCGCGTGAGCACTTCGAACGGGCTGCAGAGCTCACCGGCGACGAACGAGCGCGGGGGTATCTGCGACGACGTGCGGGCAAGGTTGGGTAGGGATCGTCGCGAGCCCGACGGAACCGACGCACGGTCGAGGGGGGCGGCGGCCGGGTGTCACCAAACGGCGGGAATGCCTGATTCTGGCAACACCGACGACCTAATGTGTGACTCGGGACACAACAGTGGCCGGACCCTCACCGAGGGCTTCACAACGGGTCGAGCCTCGCTCGACGAATGGAGGCAGTCATGACTGCAAGTGCCGAGGTCACGAACGATCTGACCACCGAGCCGTACCGCTCGCGCCGCAATCACTGGAACAACCAGGTCCGCCGGCACGCCATGATGACCCCGGACAACACGGCGATCACCTATCTCGACAAGAACACGACCTGGAAGGAACTCGACGACCGGTCGCGCGCCTTCGGAGCCGCACTCCACCGGCGGGGTGTCCAATTCGGTGATCGGGTTCTGATGGCCCTGCTCAACCGCACCGAGTACATCGAGGCGATTCTCGGGGCCACTCTCATCGGCGCCATCCCGGTACCGGTCAACATCCGCATGAGCCCCGCCGAGGTGGCCTATCTCGTCACCGACAGCGGTGCGAAGGTCGTCGTCACCGAGACCCTCCTCGCGCCGATCGCGGACGCGGTCGCCGGGTCGACCGGTCAGATCGAGACCATCATCGTCGTCGACGGCAGCGACAACGCCGACCATCTCGACTTCGAGACCCTGCTGGCCGAGGGCGCGTCGGACCTGCCGGAGGTCGACGTGCCCGAGGACACTGTCGCCGCCATCATGTACACCTCGGGCACCACCGGAAAACCCAAGGGCGCCATGCTCACCCATCAGAACATCCAGGCGCAGGCGGTGACGACGATCGCCACGGCCGGGGCACAGTCCGGTTCCGATGACGTCGCCTCCATCGTGCCTCCGCTGTTCCACATCGCGGGGATCGGCGGCTTCGCACCGATCTTCTACCGCGGGATCCGCGCGGTGCTCCACCCGCTCGGCGCGTTCGATCCCGACACCATGCTCGACACGCTAGAGCGCGAAGGCGTCACGTCGGTCTTCATGGTCCCCGCTCAGTGGCAGGCCGTGTGTGCGGCGCAGAAGGCGCGTCCCCGGAAGCTCAAGCTGCGCACGATGAGTTGGGGCGCGGCCCCGGCGTCGGACACCGTGCTGAACGCGATGAATGAATCCTTCCCGGAAGCCGCCAACATGACCGCGTTCGGTCAGACCGAGATGTCGCCGGTGACGACGATCCTCGAGGGCAAGGATGCACTGCGTAAGCTCGGCTCCATCGGCAAGGTCGTCCCGGCGGTCACCGCGCGTATCGTCGATCCGCTGATGAACGACGTCAAACCCGGTGAGGTCGGCGAGATCGTGTATCGCGGACCCAACATGATGATCGGCTACTGGAACAAGCCCGAGGCGACCGCAGAAGCCTTCCGCGGCGGCTGGTTCCACTCGGGCGACCTGGTGCGCCAGGACGAAGAGGGCTTTCTCTACGTCGTCGACCGCGCCAAGGACATGATCATCTCGGGCGGCGAGAACATCTACTGCGCCGAGGTCGAGAACGTCCTGTTCAGCCATCCGAGCATCACCGAGGCCGCGATCATCGGTCGCGCGGATGAGAAGTGGGGCGAGGTGCCGGTCGCGGTGGTCGTGCTCGCCGAAGGCGTCGAGGACCTCACCCTCGCCGATCTCGAGCCGCACCTCAACGAGAACCTCGCGCGGTTCAAGCACCCCAAGGACCTGGTGATCATCGACGAACTCCCACGCAACGCCGGGGGGAAGGTCGTCAAGCCACGGCTCCGAGATGCCTACGGCAGCAAGGACGCCGGACTGTCGAACTGATCACCCCCGCTCCCTGAGGTGAGCGTCCGATTTCTATGCTCCCTGAGGTGCGAGCGAAGCGAGCCACGAAGGGCTTGGCGACGC
>NZ_JAMBDT010000177.1:0-3801 GCF_025143765.1 Gordonia sp. p3-SID1431 | reverse complement strand
CCTCAGGGAGCGGAGGATGTTGCACCTCGGGAGAGCAGAAGGTGTTGAGCGATCAGCGGGCCGGCTCGCAGATGACCACCGGGATCGTTCGTTCCGTCCAGGCGGCGTAGGTGTCGTAGTCCGCGTAGGTGTCGACGAGATCAGGCCAGAGCTCGGCACGCTCGGCATCGGTGGCGGTGCGCGCCACGAGGTCGTGCTTCTCCTTGCCGATCTGGATGGTGACCTGCGGGTTGTCCCGGAGATTGAGGTACCAGGCGGGGTTCTTCGCCGAGCCGCCCTGGGAGGCGACCACGACGAAGGAGTCCCCGCGCCGCAGGTAGATCAGCGGCGCGGTGCGCGGCTGTCCCGACTTGCGGCCGATGGTGGTCAGCAAGCACACCGGCGCGGGCTTGCGTAGACCCGCGCCGACCCGCCAAGTGCCCCCGACGCGACCACCGGTGGCCTTGTACAGCGCGGTGTTCGCCTTCGACCCCAGTTTGATGATCTTGCTGACGATCGGCGAATCCAGTTGCGCGGGCTTGTTGTTCGGGTCGAGTGCGGGCATCAGATGCGCTCGATGATGGTGCCGGTGGCCATGGCGCCGCCGGCGCACATCGTGACCAGCGCGGTCTGACCGTCCCGACGCTCCAGTTCGTGCAGCGCGGTGGTGATCAGGCGAGAGCCGGTGCTGCCCACGGGGTGTCCCAGGGCGATGGCACCGCCGTTCACGTTGACCTTGTCCAGGTCGGCGCCGTGGACCTGGGCCCAGCTGAGTACCACGGACGCGAACGCCTCGTTGATCTCGACGATGTCGATGTCGGACAACGACATTCCCGACTTGGCCAGGACGCGCTCGGTCGCCTGGACCGGACCGTCGAGGTGGAAGGACGGCTCCGCGCCGACGAGCGCCTGCGCCTTGATGCGTGCGCGCGGTGTCAGGCCCAGCTCGCGTGCCCGGGACTCGTCCATGATGAGCACGGCGGCCGCGCCGTCGGAGATCTGTGACGACGTTCCAGCGGTGTGGATACCGCCCTCGAGAACGGGTTTGAGCGCGGACAGGGATTCGAGCGTGGTGTCGCGCAGACCCTGGTCACGGCTGACGTCGAGGATGTTCCCGGTCAGTTCGCCTTCTTTGGTGCGCTCGGGCGCCTTGAGGCTCAGGACCTCGCGGTCGAATCGACCCTCGTCCCATGCCTTACGGGCGTTGCGTTGACTGCGCTCGCCGAGCGCGTCGACGTCGGCGCGCGTGATACCGCGGCGTTTGGCGATCCGTTCGGCGGCCTCGAACTGGTTCGGCATGTCGACGTCCCACGAATCCGCGTGATACGGACCGGCATTGGTGCCGACGTTCGCGCCGAGCGGAACGACCGACATCGTCTCCACTCCGCAGGCGACGCCGATGTCGATCGCGTCGGAGGCGATGAGCCCGGCGATCAGATGGTTGGCCTGCTGCGCCGAACCGCACTGCGCGTCGATGGTGGTGGCTCCGGTCGCCTCCGGCAGACCCGCGGACAGCCAGGCCTTGCGCGTGATGTTGCCGGCCTGGGCGCCTGCCTGGGTCACGCAGCCGCCGATCGCCTGCTCGACGAGGGCGGGGTCGAGGCCCGCTTTCTCGAGGAGGCCGCGTTGGGTGATGCCGAGCAACTCCTCGGCGTGCAGGCCCGAGAGCCAACCGTTGCGCTTGCCGATCGGCGTGCGCGCCGCTTCCACGATGACGGGAACGCCCATCGCCACTCCTTCGTTCGTACCGGTGAACCCGGATGTCCACGGATGAGGCCCGACGGTCCGTCGAGGCCGCTGTGATCACGCTAGAACACGTTCTATGTTTGCGTCTACGCTGGGGTGGATGATGCGGGCAGGGCGGCCCACTCGACGGGTGTTCGACGCCATGCGTCGACGCTGCACGGCGACGAACGCGAATGAATCTGTGAGGGAAGGTCGCAGGTCAAGATACCGGGTCGGGAACAAAACTAGAACAAGTTCTCGTCTGAGAGTGTCGTATGCGTCACAGTGTGCTTCAATGTGATTGAAACAGGTTCTAAATCTCACAGCGAGGTGGTGTGACGTGACCCAGGCCCAGAGCGCCCCGATCGGCAGCGAGCCGACCCCGGCGGATTCTGCGCGCACGAGCCCTTCCGACGTAGTCGCGAAGTGCCCGTTCATGGAGCAGGAGGGGTGGGACTTCACCAACCCCGATCTGCTCGAGCAGGGAATCCCCGTGAAGGAGTTCGCGCAACTGCGCAAGACCGCGCCGGTATGGTGGAATGCCCAGGCGCCCGGCAAGGGCGGTGGTTTCCACGACGGCGGGTACTGGGTGATCTCCAAGCACGCCCATGTCCGCGAGATCTCCAAGAACAACGAGGACTGGGAAACCAACGCCAACGGCGTCATCATGCGTTTCGAAGACGACATGACCGCCGATCAGATCGAGATCACCAAGGCGTTGCTGATCAACCACGATCCGCCGGAGCACACCCGCCTGCGCAAGCTGGTCTCCAAGTTGTTCACGCCGCGCGCCGTGCATTCACTCGAGGAGAAGCTCGACGACGCCGCCCGCGACATCGTCGCCAAGGCCGCGGAGAAGGGCAGCGGTGACTTCGTCAAAGACGTGGCCGTCGACCTGCCGCTGCTGGCCATCGCCGACCTCCTCGGCGTGCCGGAGGTGGATCGGGAGAAGCTGTTCGACTGGTCGAACTCGATGATGAACGCCGACGACCCGGATTACACGACGGATCCGCAGCAGGCCAACGCCGAGATCCTCGGCTACGGCTACACGATGGCCGAGGAGAAGCGTAAGAATCCCGGCGAGGACATCGTCACCACGCTGGTGAACGCCGACATCGACGGGCAGTCGCTCGACGAGACCGAGTTCGGGTTCTTCTTCATCCTGCTGACCGTCGCCGGCAACGAGACCACCCGCAACGCCATCAGCCACGGGATGAATGCCTTCCTGGACAACCCCGATCAGTGGGAACTGTTCAAGAAGGAGCGCCCGGCGACCGCGGTCGACGAGATCGTGCGGTGGGCGACCCCGGTCAACTGCTTCCAGCGGACGGCCAAGCGCGACACGCAGATCGGCGGCGTCGACATCGCCAAGGGTGAGCGCGTCGGCATGTTCTACGGTTCGGCGAACTACGACGAGGACGTTTTCGACGATCCGTTCTCGTTCAACATCATGCGCGATCCCAACCCGCACGTCGGGTTCGGCGGCAACGGTGCGCACTTCTGCGTCGGTGCGAACCTCGCGCGGATGGAGATCAACCTGATGTTCAACGCGCTCGCCGACATGGTGCCCGACATCACCAAACTCGACGCACCGCGCCGTCTGCGCCACGGCTGGATCAACGGCGTCAAGGAACTCCGCGTCGACTACGGCACCAAGTGACCGCAGCAGAGCAGACACCGGCCTACCTCGGCATCGACCGGGAGAACCATCCCGCAGTCGTGGCGGGGCGTCGTTCGCGTGAGTTCGTGGAATCCAGGGACAAACAGGCCTGGATCGACAACTTCGCGGCAGACGCCACGGTCGAGGACCCGGTCGGCCCGTCGATGTTCGACCCGGACGGCGTCGGATTCCGCGGGCACGAGCAGATCTCGGAGTTCTGGGACAAATCGATCGGGACGACCGAGAGCATCGAGTTCCGCTTCGACGAGGAGATCATCTGCGGGAACGAGGTAGCCTACATCGGCAGCATCGTCACCCACATCGCCGGCCATGTCTCCGAGGCGCGCGGGGTGTTCACCTATCGCGCCGACGCCGACGGCAAGCTGTCGGCACTGCGCGCCTTCTGGGAAGTCGAGAAGACGATCAACTCGGTGCGC
>NZ_JAMBDT010000176.1:0-3930 GCF_025143765.1 Gordonia sp. p3-SID1431 | reverse complement strand
TCGGCGGCGGTGTCGAGCCGCCAGCCGAGCCGCGCGCCTGCGCGCGCCCACCGGCCGTTGATCATGGCCGGGAGCACCTTGTTCAGGCCCGACGCCGAGCCTTCCCCGGCCTCGAAGGACTGGCCGAGCAGCGAGCGCCAGGCCCAGCGGTACGACCGCCAGATCATCACGCACCACAGCGGGATGGTCACGACCAGCCACTCGGTTGGCTGGTTCACCGGCCAGCCGTTCTCCCACGCAATGAGGATGAGCACCAACAGAATTGGTGCGTTGTACCAGTTGGCTCCGGTCCACACCTGCCACCGCTCGAAGCCGAGCCTGGTGACCAGGGCGATGACGAGAGCCACGATGAGGCCGGGGATGATCAGTACCCAGGGCAGCAAAACCAGGCTGAGCAGCATGAACAGGCACGCGAAGAGCGGGCCGAGGCGAACATTTCTCAAGGCAGCACGTCCTTTAGCCACGCCGCAGGAGCGGCGATCCGATTGGGATGCGCGGTCACCAATCTGTGTGGCTAAAAGTCAGTCAGTCCAAGAAAGTCGATCTGTGTGCCGAGAAGAGTCGCTCGTTGAGTAAAAACGACCGCGCGCGCTTATGGTACCACGTGATTCTGTGGCAAGGCGGTGCGAGCGCAGCGAGTACCGTCGCGGCAGCACCTCGTTTCGATTTCCCCGTTCTGACCAACCGAACGATTGACGCAAAAAAGGCCCCCACCCGAAGGTGAGGGCCTTTCTTTGTGCTACCCCAAGCGTCGCCAAACGAAAGGAGTAAGACGATGTTATCTGATCATTCCGACAGACCTGAGATAATCCCGATCATGAGCACAGACGACCGCGTGACGCGGGCTCTGGCCGGCGAGTTGGCCTCCGAGGAGCTGACCCCGGAGGAGGCGCAGCTTTACGACGCCGAGGTGGCCAAGCGACTGCACGACCGCCTGCGCACCGTGGACATGAGCTTGTCCGAGAATCAGAGCATCGAACCGGTCAGCGACGTGTCCGTCACTCCCTCGGGGGACGTAACCCTCACCCGCCTAGACGGCGATGTCCGTTCGGTATCGCTGGATGGAACGATGAGTAGTGAGCAGGCGTGGTTCTGGACTGCCGAGGTGCAGCAGGCCGTCACGGCGTCAGAGCGCGAGCTGGACGCCGGGGACAGCGAGGTCTACTCGTCTGGTGGCGAGTTCCTGGCCTCGCTGGCCGATCCCGAGGCATAGCCGCAGGTCAGCCCACCCATCTGTCGGTGGCGATCATTCGCCACTCGCGCCCGCGGTTGGTGAACTCGAACGGGTCGGTGTCCAGGTCCTCGTCGAGGAGGCGAGCGGTCACGCTCACCTCCGCGCCGGCCTTTTCGACACCGACCACGAGCGCGGGCGTGAGCCCGTCCACGAGGACGTCGTAGGGTCGCAGCTCCTCAGCTCGCACGATCCTGCTGCTGGTCATCTGTTTCCCCTCTCTCGCGTCTTGATCATCGCAGCTCACGACGCTGCGCCGCCTCGAACACCTCGCGCACCAGCAACCCCTCTACCTGCTCCCGGAGGCCGCGCTCGGCCTCACCTGCTGTCTCCGCCCTCGAGGTCAGAGACGTGAACTCGTCGACGACCGCCACGTACTGTTCGTGCAGGTCAGACCACTCCACTCGGTAGTGGCAGTGCTCGGCCTTCGCGGGTCGATGCGTGGCCACGAACCGTCGCACCTGATCCGCGAGAAGCCGGCGGTTGGCTTCGTCGAGCTGGTCGTGCATCTGCGCCTGCCACGCCTCGATCTCTGCTCGCCCATCAGTCATGTTCTGGCCTCGTTTCCCCAGCTCAGGTGGTGGTTACGTCGGCACTCATCATGAGTGCCCCACGCTGGCTCCCAGCGTGGTTTCCTGGCTCCTACCGCGCTTCTCCAGCCCTAGTTCCCGATCCCCTCACCAACCCTGTCTGACCTGCGGTTAGTGGCCCTGCGGGGCAATCGGGCCTCGCTACGCTCGGACTGCCAGAAGCCCTGAACCCCTCCCGCTTGACACCGCTCTTTGCCCACTGACTCTGGACGGGTTGGGAGGGGTTCAGGACTCAGACTCTCCGAAGAACCAAAACGCCCTGAACTGGGGTTTTGGGTTCTTCGGAGAGAGTCTGAATACGTTCCACTGACTCCGGCTCGGAGGTGTGGGGCACGATCATCAGGCGGCAGCACTACCTGGTCCGCTAGGGCGCCATGTGTCGCAGGGTCTCCCTGCCAGGGGCACCGGCTCTGCACCGGTCATCGAGTGGGCCTAACGTTTTCCACCCCACTAGGGGGCAACCTCGTAGCCCTGCGACTCCAGTCTTGCTCCGCTTTCGCGTCTCTCTACACCCGGTGACTAGCCGGTGGCGTCTACCCCATCTGATCAGCGCCGCCGCGCCGGTCGAGGTTCACTCGTTGAAGAGTGTCAGGTTTCCTGGGTAACCTGTCCCTGAGTTTTTGAAGAGCTCTTGCCCCGTACGGCCGGCCAGCCTGCGGGGCGCTTTTCTGTCTACGGCCCGCCACCGCCCGGTTGGGGGTGGCGCGCCGCAGACCTCCTACGGTGTGACGTAGGTCACTCTTTTCGCTTGCTCCTGCTAGCAGTCGTCAGCGTTCGAGGAAGCCGACCGGCGAGCCATTCAGCTCGACGAAGGCCACCTCGGGGATGACCGTCGTCCCGTCGCTTTCGAGCGCCGGGACGACCTCGAACGGGAGCACGATCCCGTTCGACACGAGCTGGCCGTCGGCCACGCTCGCCGGGACAGACGCCACCGGCGGCTGGAGCGGCAGTGAGTACACATGAAATGTGTACTGTCCGTTCTGGACTCGCTCTGCGGGTGTCGCGCCAGCGACACCCGCACCGATGGCCACAGCGGCTGCCGCAGCAGCCGCGACGGCCGAGGTCCGAATGAATTTCCGCATTACTGATCTCCTTCTTTGATGTACTTCAGATCGTGTGCCTTGCCTGAGGAGTTGCAGCCGCACCTCCTCCCCCGTACCCCTGCCAGTTGCCTTGCGGAACTGGCGGTTTCGGCTCCGGCCTCGGAGACGGAACCGGGCTCGCGGTCGGCCGCACGCCAGAGCGGCCGAACTGCGCCAGAAACGGCTCCGGGAGTCTCTCCCCCTCCACGCACACGAGGAGCCGTTTCTGGTCGTCGGGTCTTTTCACCGCGCCCGCCAGGGCGCGGCCCACACCCTCAGCCACAGACCGCGACGCACAGACGTAGAGCACCCGGTCGTGCGTCCGGAGCAGGTCCACGAGCAGCGGCGCGAGCCGCTTCGGGCCCTTCGCGGCCCGCTCGACCTCGACCACGACCGACGGCGCATCCGCGCCGGCCTTTTTCAGTGCCCCATCGGGCACGTGCTTTTTCCCCTCCGCGTCCCGCGCCAGCGAGGACTCCGACACCCACTCCAGATCGGTGACGGTCTCGACCGTCCACCGCACCCGATTGATCGCCAGCGCGTGCTCCAACACCCCCACCCCTGGCGGACGAGACGCAGGAACGCCCGCCAGCTCCGCCGCCGCCGCCGTCGGCACCACCACCGGCCCTACCGACTGCAACAGATGCTCACGCCTTACCAGCCCTTTCTCTTCCCATCTCTTCACCACCCGATTCACATTTGACGGCACCGGCAACACCCTTTCTTGCACCGGCACTATCCCCCCACGAATTTCACCCAGAAGTTTCTCCACCTGCTCTATCGGTTTCCCCACTCCTTTATCCACCAGCCCCTTTCCCATCTCCTCCCTATTCAGCCCCAACAAAACCGCCACATCCGTCAGTGAAAAGACCCGACACGAGGCCAGAACGGACAGAAGAAAAATATCCCTACTACTCAACCCAGCCATTTCCATACCTTTCATCACAACCACACCCCCTTGTTTTCCCTACCCCCTCCCCCCTTCCCACCTCCCTTGCGCGTGCGTGAGGGAGGTGGGAAGGGGGGA
>NZ_JAMBDT010000175.1:0-4313 GCF_025143765.1 Gordonia sp. p3-SID1431 | reverse complement strand
TCTCACGCTTGTCGGTGGTCGCAGTCAGAGTGTGGGGGGTGTCCTTCTCTGCTGAGACTGAATCCGATGCTGAGATCGCTGCACGGGTGCGTGTGGAGGTCAGGTTCCGTGCGGTCACCGAAGTCGCCGACGGTGCTCCGGTCATCGAGGTCGCTAACCGTTACGGTGTCTCTCGCCAAACGGTCACGGCGTGGCGCAAGCGCTATGCCGCATCAGGTCTGGGCGGTTTATCGGATCGATCTCGCCGACCGCGTACTAGCCCGAACCAGATCTCTCCACAAGTGGAGGCGACGATCTGCGAAATGCGACGCACCCACCGGCGGTGGGGTGCCCGGCGCATCGTCTACGAACTCGGACGCCTCGACCCTTATGCGCCCGCGCCCGCGCGGGCCACGGTGCACCGCGTGCTGGTACGCAACGGATTGGTCAATCCTCAAGAGCAGCTACATAAACGGGTCTACAAGCGATGGGAGCGGGAAGCTCCGATGCATCTGTGGCAACTCGACCTGGTTGGAGGTGTGTTCCTGGCTGGCGGCCGGGAATGCAAACTGTTGACCGGCATCGACGACCATTCCCGCTTCGTCACCGTCGCCGCGGTTCTCGAGCAGCCCAGTGGCAGTGCCGTGTGTGAAGCGTTCGTCGGGGCGATGAATCGATGGGGCGTGCCGTTCGAGGTGCTCACCGACAACGGCAACCAGTTCACCGGCAGACACACGCGGCCGTTGCCGGTTGAGGTGCTCTTCGAGCGGACGTGTCGCGAGTACGGCATCACCGCGCGGTTGACGAGCTTGTCAAGATGTCTGTGTAAGAACGTGACTCCTGATTTTCTTGTGGTCCGTGGGTTTAGCCGAGGTGCGGTTCGATCCGGTCGGGGTAGGCCAGAGCGAGCTGTCCGAGGGCTTGCTTCCAGTTGGTGACGACCTGTCCCTCGACCAGTCGTCCGAGGGCCTTACGGGGCTGTGACCGCCTGGTCCCGCGTTCTTTGAGGCGTTGAGCGGCTCGTTTGTCTTCGATGTCGCAGATGGCCAGCCACAAGAGTTTGCGGACCGCGATGTCGTTGGGGAAATGTCCGCGGTTCTTGATGACCTTGCGGAGCTGGTAGTTCAGCGACTCGATCGAGTTGGTGGTGTAGATGACTTTGCGCAGCTCGGGCGGGAATGCCAGGAAGGGGATGAACCGATCCCAGGCTCGGTCGAAAGCCATTGCCGCACTCGGATATTTGGCGCCTAGTTCCGAGTCGCGGAAGGCTTCCCACTCGCGGCGGGCGGTCTCGGCGTCGGGGGCGGTGTAGATCGGTTTAATCGCCCGAGCGACGTCTTTGCGGTCTTTGTAGTTCACGAACCGCATCGAGTTGCGGATCAGATGCACCACACAGGTTTGCACGGTGGCCAGCGGCCAGGTCGCCTCGATCGCTTCGGGGAATCCGGTGAGCCCGTCACAGCACACGATCAGCACGTCCTTGACGCCGCGGTTGGCCAGATTCGCACACACCCCGGCCCAGAACTTGGCGCCTTCTTCGGCCTGTATCCAGATTCCCAGCACATGCTTGACGCCGGCCATATCGACGCCAATAGCAATGTGGGCGTGCTTGTTTCGGACATGGGCGCCGTCTTTGACCTTCACCACCAGGGCATCAAGGTAGATGACGGGATACAACGGCTCCAGCGGCCGGTTCTGCCATTCATCGACCGCGTCGAGGACCTCGTCGCAGATCTTCGAGATCGTCTCGTGCGAGAGATCGGTGCCGATCGTGGAGGCCAAATGGTGTTGGATGTCGCGCAACGTCATGCCGCCGGCGTAGAGCGAGATGATGATGTCGTCGAGGCCGCCGAGGCGGCGCGAGCCCTTCGGGACCAGCCGCGGGGTGAACGTGCCGTCACGGTCACGAGGAATGTTCAGCTCGACCGGCCCGGCCTCCGAGGCCACCGTTTTCGGGCTCGACCCGTTACGGGCGTTGGGCAACTCCCGCCCGGCCGGATCGCCCTTGGCATAGCCGAGGTGATCGGTCAGCTCGGCCTTCAGACCGCGTTCGAGGGCCAGTTTGATCAGACCTGGGATCAACCCGCCTTCGCCGGTGATCTGGATCTGGCCGGTATCGATCTGGGCGAGCAGCTCATCGACCATGCCCGAGGCCTGTAATGCCTCGGCGACTTCCGCGGTCGAGCGCGGCTCGGCCAGTTCAGGCAACTGCTCGTCGTCGTGGCCCTGCTGCTTGTCGTCTAACGCCATGCTCATAGATCTTCCTCTCACTGATGAGCACTGGACTTACACAGACCATCTGACACCCCCCGGTTGACCAAACGCCGGTCACCGACCACGACCGGCAAAATCGAACGATTCCATCGCACATTGCGCCGGGAGCTTCTCGACGAGACTGGCGCCTTCGACACCATCGAGACCGCGCAAACGGCTATCGACGAATGGGTCCACGCCTACAACACCTGCAGACCGCATCAGTCGCTGAACATGGCCACCCCTGCCAGCGTGTTCCGCAGTCGCAGCACCGATCCCGACACCATGCCCAGCAAGCCTGTTGGTGCCGAGATCCGACCGGAAGCCGAAGTCGTTCGGCCAGCTCCAACCGTGGCCGATCAGTCGAGTTCCGCCATTGAGTTCGACACTGTCGTGCCGCCGTCCGGTGTAGTGACTATTGCCGGTGTGCAACAGGTGTGGGTCGGAAAGAAACTATGCGCAGCGCAGTGTCGTGATGTGGGCTGACCTGTCGAGCGTGTACATCATCTGCGACGACATCGTGATCAAGACGGTCCGGTCGAAGCTGACCACCGCAGACCTGCAACGACTCCGCGCCCGCGGCACCCGCCCGGGCCGGCCCAGACCGGCGCAAGCCGCGTTCGACACCTCCACCGCCACCCATCGGCCGCGAGCTATCGAGATCGACCGGACCGCGAACCGCGACGGCATCGTCATTGTTCGTGGACATGAACTCGCCCTCGGCGTCGTGACGGCCGGCAGCCGGGTCACCCTGCGGATCGACGGCGAGTTGATCCACGCGACCAACGGCACCCACCTGATCAAGACGCTACCCAATCCTCTTGACCTAGAGAATATGTGGTTCCCCCGGAATCGTGGAGGACTCCTCTATGCGGCTTCGGGCTCGGTGACTGCGGTGTTCTCGTAGTCGACCGGACTCATCATCCCGATCGCGCTGTGGCGACGCTGGTGATTGTAGAAGCCGTAGCACCACTCCAACACGACCGCCTGCGCCTCCATGATAGTATGGAACTCGTTGCGTGACAACACTTCCCACTCCAAAGAAGAGAAGAATGCCTCCGCTGCGGCGTTGTCGAAACACGATCCGACCCGGCCCATCGACTGCCGGATACCCATCTTCTGGCACAGCCTGGTGAACCGTTTCGCGGTGTACGTCGACCCACGATCGGTGTGGAAAATCAGCTTCTGCGCATCGTCATCACGCCATATCGCCTGCATACCGCCCCGCGTGGCGACCGCCATCTCGATCGCCGCACACGCCAACGCTGCATCCGGGTGACGACTGGTGGCCGCCCCCAGCAGGCGGCGACTGTAGAGGTCGATGACCGTGGCCAGATACAGCTTGCCCGCCGCGGTCGGGATCTCGGTGATGTCGCCGACCCACCGCTGATCGGGGCACTGTGCGGTGAAATCGCGACCCAACAAATCGGGGAACTTCGGGGCGGTCTTGTCCTGACGGGTCAGCCCGTTGCGCCGGCGGATCCGCCGCGCGACCAGGCCCTGACGACACATCGAATCAGCGACAGTCTTCTCGGTCACCGTCCACCCGTCAGCACGCAGATCCGCATGCAGGCGCGGTGACCCGTGCAGGCCGCGGGCCTTGTCGAGCGCCACCGCCACGGCCCGGTCGATGGTGTCCCGGCGATAGTCGCGGGTGGTGTGCAAACCCGTTGCCGCACCCGGCGATTGGGTCCGCTTATGCCATTTGTAGAACCACGCCTCGCTGACCCCGAGCAGCCGGCAGGACACCGCGTGTGGCACCCGATAGTTGGTCCTCTGGTCGGCGATAAAGCGTGCCACGCTCACTTCGTCGCCTCCTTCACCCACAGGACCACTGATCGCTTGAGGACATCACGCTCCATGCGCAGCTCGGCGACCTCGTCACGCAACCGTTTGAGCTCAGCAGCGTCATCAACGGTCAGCTCGCCGCGGCCCTCCCGCTCGGCGCGCGCCCGGTTGACCCAGTTACCCAAGGTGCCCTCGTTGACCCCCAGGTCTCGAGCGACCTGGGCGATCGGCTTACCTGTCTCCTCGACGATCCGGACCGCCCCATCACGAAACTCCCGGTCGTACTTCTTCCG
>NZ_JAMBDT010000174.1:0-4336 GCF_025143765.1 Gordonia sp. p3-SID1431 | reverse complement strand
CTGCTGACGTGTTTGGGGCCTACTTGGTGAGTGCCGGCTTGCCGTGCGCATCGAGCCACGCCTGACCGGCTTTCGCGGCCCGCGACAGTGCGAAACGTTCGCCGAGGTACGTGGCCGGCGCCCCGATCACGGGGATGTAGGCCAGCATGCGGAAGAAGGCCATCGGCTGCGGACGCTTCTCGAACTCGTCGTCGACGGCGCGAAGCAACTTCGCCGCATCCCAGATCGCGGCGAACAGCGACTTCTCCCGCTCCTTGGGTTCGGACGGCAGGGATTTGCCGGACTCGGCGGTGACATCGGGGTTCGTGAGGTCGCGCTTGCACAGCACCGACGCCAGCAACTGCACCTGTCGCTTGCGATCGGTGACCTCGTACTCCCGGGCGATCGCGACCAGCACCATAGCCTGGTTGGCGAACCCTAGGTAAGGCGTGATCGGCAGACGCTTCGCCCACACCCCGAAGACGCCCGGGAACGCCACGGCGCCGGTGTTCAGCGTGCCGATCCGGGTCACCCACCAGCTCGCGCGCTTGTGCATCGACCGCTCGGACCAGCCCTTCGTGCCGGGCCACTCCGCGACGTCGAGCAGCTTCGACGCCGCGTGCTGAGCCTGCTGCAGGCGCGAGTCGGAATGGTCGTCATCGTGGAAGGTGTGGCCCTTCAAGCCGAGCGGATCGCGCTCGGCGAGGGCATCGAGCACCGGGTTGATCACCCCCACGACATTGTCGAGAACACCGGCCAACTGCTGATCAGACATCTGAGGCACCCGACCAGCCTAGCCGTTTGGGAGTCGGCGGCCCCGGGCTGATAAAGTGGCTCGCGGTTGGTCGCAAGGCCTCCCGGGGCTATGGCGCAGTTGGTAGCGCGACTCGTTCGCATCGAGTAGGTCTGGGGTTCGATTCCCCATAGCTCCACCGCACGAGAGGCCCCGTACACCCGAGTAGGTCTCCGGGGCCTCTCGTTCTGACGCGCTGGTCGTCGAGCCAAGGCCAACAATCTGAGAGACTGGTGAACATGATCACCGCGATCCCGCTCGACGTCGATGCAATCGGTGCGGTGTGTGCGCGTTTCGGCGTTGCCAGGTTACGAGTCTTTGGTTCGGTACTCACCGAGAGTTTCGATCCCAGCAGCGACGTCGACTTTCTCGTGGAGTTCAGGGGGGATCGTGACAACGTCTTCCATGACTACTTCGACCTTGAGGCGGCGCTCGAACAGATCGTGGGGCGCGACGTCGACCTGGTGATGGCCAACGCGGTGAAGAATCCGTTCGTGGCGAAGTCGATACTCGACAATGCCGAAGATGTCTATGCGGCCTGAGAAGAATCGGGCTGCCTACATCTGAGGCACTAACCGCCGCACGAAACGTCCGGCTCATCGTGGCCGACGTGTCTTTGGACCAGTACATCGGTGACCTCCTGGTCGAGTCGGCGACGGAACGTCAGATCGAGATCGTCGGTGAAGCGCTTCGCGGTCTCAGACATCGGGATCACGTTCTTGCTGAGCGAATACCGCATGTACACAAGATCATCGGGATGCGAAACTTCCTCGTTCACGGCTACGCGCAGGTTGACAGCTCGATCGTGTGGACGGCGGCAACCAAAGACGTATCCGCGCTCATACCGGTGCTGGAGCGCCTTCTCGCCGAGTTCGACCGCGAAGCCGGCGACGTTCGAGGTGAGAGCCACGCGTAGGGTCCGCACTCTCGCCTGCAGGCGGTAGCGCGACACGTTCGCATCGAGTAGGTCTGGGGTTCGATTCCCCATAGCTCCACCAGAATTTGCAGGTCAGCGCAGCAAAGTGGACCGCCATGGCAACATTCGATAGCAACACCGGGTGTAGGAGCGTGCTGGTAGCACGGGGAAAACGATTCCCCGTGGAAGGCAACATCTGATGGCCCTCGATCCAGTAGCGCACCCACAAGGACGGTTCGACCACCCACCGCGTGATCTGGCGGGCCGACGGACGTCAGCGCAGCCTCACGTTCGTCGACCTGCCGTCGGCCACCGACTTCCGCCGCAACGTCGACCTCCACGGACCCGACGAAGCCATGCGGGTCCTGGACCTCATCGACGCCGGCCGCCGCGAGACGAGATGACCCTCGCGCAGTGGCTCACCGCCCACGTCGACGGTCTCACCGGCATCCAGGAGGGCACACGGAAGCGGTACCGCGGATACATCAAGGCCGACCTCGCCGACATCGGCACGCTCCCGCTATCGGCGATCACCGAGACGACCATCGGGCGCTGGGTCGCCGGCCTCGAGTCGGCCAAGCAATCCGGGAAGACGATCCAGGACAATTACGCGTTCCTGTCTGGCTCGTTGAAGGTGGCTGTGCGGGCCGGGAAACTCGACCGCAACCCGTGCGAGGGCAGACGGCTGCCGCGCACCGAGCGCGGCGCGATGGTGTTCATCAGCCGCGTCAAGTTCGATGGTGTACGCGGCGATCACACATCCACGGATGGGCGGACCTTCCGCTGTAGCTCGTTCCTACCGGGATGCTGTTCAGTGAGGCGACCGCTCTGCGAGCCGCCGACATCAACCTCGACGACGCGACGTGCCGCATCACCCGGGCGTGGAAGCACAGGAAGCCGGCCGCGAGCTCGGCCCGCAGAAGTCGCGCCGATCGGTCCGGACCATCGACCCACCACCGCAGGCCATCGACGTCACTTGGCGACGCCTCGATGACCCGGCGACCGGGGAGTTGTTGTTCAGCAACTCAGTGGGGAACGCCGGAACCACGCAGGACCTCTACGACCAAGCCTGGTCGAAGTCGCGCAAGGTGCTGATCGACGACGCTACCGGTGAGGGAAGTAGCCGCGCATTCACGACCTGCGCCACGCCTGCGCCTCGTCAATGATCGCTGTCGGCATCCCGCTCGTCGTCGTCTCGAGACATCTTGGCCACGAGGACATCATCACGACCGCGAACACCTACAGCCACATCGATCGAACCTCGGGGAAAGCGGCCGCTTCAGCTATCGGCGCGATGCTCGACTGATCTTCCGGGATTCGCGGATGCAGTCTGTTGACGGTGTGGGGTGCGTACTCCAGTGCGTCCCGGGTGCCGGCGAGCTGATTGACGCGTTGCAGAACCGGGTCAGCGAGATACCGTACTCGTCCCGCACCCGCTGCTTGAGGCTGCCGCGTAGTTCCAGCGCTTGCCCGCGAGGTGGAGCATCCGTCTGTCCTCGTCAGTCACGCGACCCCCGCTCGCGGAGATGCTCGTCGATCCAGGCTCGCTCCCGGTCGGTGCGTTACTGCACCGGCGTGACGAGCATCGTGACGTCCACCCAGAGCTCCTCGGCGACCTTCTCGGTGCGCCGACTCCACACCAGTGTCGACGAGCCACTCGTGCGCGATCGGCCCCCGTGCCGCGATCCGCTCAACCCGCAGTTCCTCGCGCGCCCGTGGGACGCGGTCGGTGGGGAAGATGCGGCGCTCATCGTGAGCCAGCTCGTGTGCAATCGTGCACCGACGCTCGTCGCTGAGCATGTGACGGTTCACCTCCATCGTGTCGCCCACGGTCCGTCCCCGGACGCCTGTGGGCCGGGCGTCGACGAACTCGATCGCCAGGTGACCCCGGCGGCCGGCATCACGCTGCGGGTGGTAATCGACATAACGGGCACCATAAGTGCCCAACAGGCAGATTACGTTGCGGCAGAGTGGATTACACATATTCGGCCCCCTGTCGTCAGGTTCGTCGAACAGTATGGGTTCGAGCTTTTCCCACGCCGGGCGTTTGGCATCACGGTGGGCATACCAACCAGCCGAGTCTCGCCTGCGATGGCGTCCCGCAGGTAACCCAGCGTGTAGTCGACGGGTGCTCTCGCGCGAACGCTTCGACGTCGTCCTCCGTGGCGGACGCAGCTTCACCGCTGAATCAAACCCAAATCGCGCAACGCAGCGCGGCCGAAATGTTCTGATCAGATAGCTCAAGGTCGGCGCTTAGTATTACTGAGTAGCGCTCAGCGTCAGAGTTTCCCTGCGCTCCACGAGCGAGGTTTCCAACGCCCAGTACGTGAAGGCGGACCTCAGCTAATTGCGGTGATTACGTGGCCATAGTGAAGTTGCTCTGCGTTGCGGTCATCGACTGCTTCACGCGCACGGAACCGGGATCAACTACCGCACGGCGAAATTGCTCAACGTCGATGGCATTCACGGCACTTACCTCGGATACCTAACGTCGCAGGTGCGATTTGCGCCCTGCGCGCTGTCTGAGTCAGTTGTGTCCCTGCTTGTCCATGGCCATGAGAAAGTCCCCACTGGTGGCCAGGTCGAGGTCCCCGCTGGTGGCCAGATAAAAGTCCCCACCCTGTGTTCGTCGTGTCGACCCGGAACTC
>NZ_JAMBDT010000173.1:0-4387 GCF_025143765.1 Gordonia sp. p3-SID1431 | reverse complement strand
ACAGTACGACGTCGCCCGCGCCGAACAGATCGCCGTAGGTGCGAAAACGGATGTGCGCATCCGACAGTCGTTCGCCCGACTCGAGCGGGAAGTCGTCGACCACGATCGTTCTCGTGCCGTCCATCGGGGCTCTCAGAAGAAGGTGAGGTAGCGGTCACGTTCCCAGTCGGTGACTGCGGTGCAGTAGTCTTCCCACTCGCCGCGCTTGTAGTCGATGAACGATCGCCAACCCTTCTCTCCGAACACTTCTCTGGTGAACGGATCCGCTTCGAAAGCGTCAATGGCGTCCTCCAGTGTTCGCGGAAGCAGCGTGAGGCCACGCGCTGCGTATTCGGACAGCGGAACCTCGTACAGGTTCTCGGTGTGGAAGCTCTCGAGTTCGGCCTTCTCGCGGATTCCTTCCAGGCCCGCGGCCAAGAGCACGGCGGCCGCGAGGTGCGGATTGCAACTCGAGTCGACCGCTCGGCACTCCACCCGGCCTCCACCGAGCGGCACACGAAGCATGTTCGTGCGGTTGTTGTTTCCGCAACTGGCGAAGATCGGCGCCCACGTGGAACCGGACATGCTGCCCTTGCGGACCAGCCGCTTGTAGCTGTTGACCGTCGGTGCGATGACTGCGCAGATCGCGGCGGCGTGACGAACGATCCCGGCAGCGAAGTGGTAGCCCAGCTCGCTCAGCCCGACGCCGGCCGGATCCTCCTGCGCGTCGAACAGATTGGAGGTGTTCGCCAGGTCGGCGAGGGACATGTTGAAATGGGCACCCGACCCCGTTCGGTCGGCGAACGGCTTGGGCATGAAGGATGCCATCAGCCCGTCTTCGCGGGCGATCTCGCCGGCCATCATCCGGAAGATGACGACGCGATCGGCCATTGTCATCCCATCCGCGTAGGTGAAGTCGATCTCGAACTGCCCCTGCGCGTCCTCGTGATCGAATGAGTAGACATCCCAACCCAATTCGTTCATTGCATCGACCAGCCTGCTGAGCCAGGGGAGATTGTCGAGCAAGGTGGGTATCGCGTAACAGGATTTCTCCAGAGTGTCGCGGTCGCTGACGTTCTGGGGATTGCGGGGATCGCCGGAGAAGACGAAGAACTCTGTCTCGACACCCAGGTTGAAAGTGAACCCCATGTCGGCGGCCGCGTCGATCTGACGTCTCAGGATGTTACGGCTGGACGCCTCGAACGGCTGACCGCCCTCATACAGGTCGGAGAGAAACAGTGCGACGTCACGACGCCAGGGGAGGACCACCCCGCGCGACAGATCCGGACGCGCTGACAGCTCCTCGTCGCTGACATCCTGAGGGAGGCCGTCGAGCGCAGCGCCGGTGAACAGCTCGGAACCACCTGCCATGTGTGTGAAATGGTCGATCGGCACGACCTTGCCTTTGAGGTTTCCGTGCAGATCCGTGTAGCCCGCGATGGCGTAGCGGACTCTCTCTTCCTTCAGTTTGGCGCCGAGAGATGCTGCGTGCGAGTCGATTGCGGTCATGGAGACCCTTTCAGACGTAGTTTCGACGAGGTATTGAAACAGTAGCCCCAGGCAATTTCGATGACATATCGAAACTGTTTCCAGTGCGTTTCGCCGTTTCGGGGGAGGGCTCAGATAGGCTCGTGCGCTTGGTCGTTCAGTGACCGTGTAAGAGAGACAACGGATTTCGGCGGAAACTCGGCCGTGCGGAGAATCCGAAGCGAGGTAGTACTCTGCGCTGCGTGGCCTTCAGGCGCGAGAGGGATCGTGCGGTAGCTCGGCGTAGCCCCATTGGTGCTGCCGCGCCAGGTTGCAGGCGATGTCGAAGTCCCCGCTGGTCAGCGAGTCGAGAAGGGCCTGATGGTCGTCGGCGATCGTGGTCAGCTCGGGAGTGGACGCCAACATCGTCACCGACGTCCACGCCTCGATCTGGAGATTCTCCCAGGTGCGAGCTATGAGATCGTTGCCGGCAGCTTCTATGATGTGTCGGTGGAATGCGACGGTCTGCACTCCGACTGCTTCGACGTCTTTCTTTTCGGCCATTCGATACATCTCCGCGATGTCCCGCTCGAGGTGATCAATGGGCACCGAACCAGTCAACAAGACCAGTCGTGTGGCAGTTTCCTCCAACGCGGCCCGAAGGACGTAGCTCTCCCGCAGCGCCTCTCTGATGGAGGACCGGATGAAAGTACCGCGACGCGGCTTGATCTCGACCAGTCCGAAGGCCTCGAGCTCGCGCAGTGCCTCGCGGACCGGAGCCTGACTCGTTCCGAACTGAGCCGCGACCTTTGTCTCGACCAGACGCTCGCCGGGCCCCAGCTCCCCGAACACGATCTGGTGCACGAGCGTATCGCGGATCTGTTGACTGAGTGTTCGACGCAGGCCCGTCTGGTGACTCGCAGGCATGGTCTCAAGATACGGAATCATCCTGCTCCGGGTCGCACCGGTCGGAGAACCGCTGGTACGCGCGGGCATCGTTTGCTCCGACACACTCGACCCTCGCAGTGAGATCGGAACTTCGCGCGCGCCGACGGCGATGGAGACAGGACCGTGTGGCCGAGCCGCACTCCTCCTCATCAGATGTCGAGTACCAGGACCGACGACTTCGATCGCGACACACACGGCAAGATGACTTCGTTCGACGACCGCTCCTCGTCATCGAGGATGTCGTCGTTGTGCTCCGGGACACCGCCGACAACCCGGACCTCGCAGGTGCCACAGATGCCCGCGCGACAGGAGTTGTCGATTGCCAGTCCGGCCTCTTCGAGGATCTCGAGGAGGTCTCGATCTGCCGGCACCCGGAGTGTTCTTCCTGTCCTCGCCAGCCGTACTTCGAACTCACCGGCCGGCCGGGCGGGAGCTGAACTCGGCGCGAAGCGTTCGCGATGTAAGGCGGGCGATGGCCAAGCGGCACAGCACTGCTCGACCGCATCGATCAACGGTCCGGGCCCACAGCAATAGACGGCCGTGTCCTGCAACGGTTCGCTCAGGAACTCCTCGAAGTCGAGCAAGCCGTACTCATCCTGGGGCAACACGTGCAGGTCTCCCCCGAGGAGTCCTCGCAGTTCATCGACGAAGGCCATCGAGTTGCGGGTCCGCCCGCCGTACACGACCGTCCAGGACCTTCCACGCCTGGCCGCCTCGTGGATCATCGGCAGAAGTGGCGTGATCCCGATGCCGCCGGCGACGAAGATGTAGCGTGCTGCGTCCACGAGCTGGAAGTTGTTGCGCGGCCCCCGCGCCGACACGACATGACCCCGCTCCAGCTTCTCGTGGATGATCTTGGACCCGCCACGGCTGGCCTGTTCGCGTAGGACCGCAATTCTCCACGTACGTTTGTCCCCCGGCGCGCCGCACAGCGAGTACTGGCGGACGAGGTCGTCTGCCAGTTCGAGTTCGATATGCGCACCGGGTGTCCAGCTCGGCAGCTCCGACCCGTCATCAGCGCACAACTCGAGACTCACGATGTCGTCGGCTTCTCGCCGTTTCGAAGCAACTCTCAGTCGCGTCTGCATACTTCCCGCATCCCGGGCGTTGAGGTCGCATGACCGGCGTTTCACGGTGAGCCCAGCCCGGCCGCTGTCGCATTCGCGTTTCGAAACCGCACTCATGGCTGGGGAGTCATCAGACGGGTGGCGGTTTCGGGCCTGAACATGTGCAGAGCGATGTCGTGCATTCCGCGCATGGCTCGGAGAATCTCTTTCCGGTCCTCGTCCGTGCGGGCATACCGCGCGAGAATCTGCCTTCCGAGCCCCACGTGGAACTTCTCGTCGATCTCGATCTTTCGATGCACCCGCACGACCTCGTCGAAGCCGTGTTGTTCACCAGCGAGGAATGTCGGTTCGAGACTGCCGGTTGCCGAAGTCTCGGACGCATTCCACGCGGCGATCGCAGCCAGTGGATGGCGGTCGAGACAGTCCCAGAGAAACTCGCTCCACTGGAGACTGTCCGCAGGGACCGAGGTCGGGACCGTACCGCCCAGCGACTCCACCGCGTTGCCGACCAGCTCGTAGTGCTCAGCCTCCTGAAAGGCCTGTTTCGCGAGCAGTGTGACGTGCTTCCGCTCGAAACCCATTCCATAGCGCTGGATCTCAGCGTTCAGTAGGAATACGTAGTCGATCTCCCGCCACGCGCGCGTCGCGAGCCACTCGGCCAGGATGATGGGTTTCGGATCCCTGCTGAAGTTGTCGAAGAAATCCTTGCTGGTTCGCCGCGCGTTGCTGAAGATGGCGTCGAGGATCTCGTTCACCTCGTCGATGATCGGATCAAGCCCCGTTCCGCCTCTCACGTTCCGCACACTGACCATGACCCGCACCTTTCGTAGACGTTGCTATCGATTATCGATTATCGATTGCCCGTGTGCGGTCGTCAAACGGAACGGCAGCAGGTGTCCAGGCGCGCATTAAAACGTCCGGGGGGG
>NZ_JAMBDT010000172.1:0-4449 GCF_025143765.1 Gordonia sp. p3-SID1431 | reverse complement strand
ACCCCCCCCCGCCCGCCCCCCCCCACCCCGCGCCGCGCGGGCCCCCCCACCTCCACGCACGGCGTCGCCGACGTCGAGGAGATCCCGCACTCTCTCCGATACACTGGCCGCCATGCCAGGTCCCGCACGGCAATTGCCCTTCGCGATCGTGATGCGCGGTTATGACCGTGAGCAGGTCGCCGATCACCTCCAGCGCCTCGACGCAGACCTACGCGTCCTCGCCGCCGATCGTGACGCCGCCACCGCCAACGCACACGAACTCGCCGCGCATCTCGAGGACGCGCGCGACGAGATAGCCGAACTGCGCCGGGAGGTCGACAAGCTCTCGGTCCCGCCGACCACCGCGCAAGGGATGAGCGAGCGACTGTCGCGGATGCTGCAGCTGGCGTCCGACGAGGCCTCGGAGATGCGCGCCGAAGCGGCCGCCGAAGCCGCCGAGACGCTGTCCATCGCGCGCCAGGAGGCCGCCGACATGCGGTCGTCGGCCGCGACCGACGCCGAGCGCGTCCGGGGCGAGGCACGGACGGCCGCGAAGAAACTGGTCGACGAGGCCGCCGCCCGGGCACGGCAGGTCAAGGAGACCGCGGCCGCCAACGAGTCGGAGTCGGCCCGCCTCATCGCCGAGCGCACCGCCGCGATGGAGGCCGAACACACCAAGACCATGCAGGCCGCCAAGGACGAGGCCCGCCGAGTGGTGGAGAAGGCGAAAGCCGAGGTCGCCGAACTCGAGGCGGTCAGCGCCGCCGAACGCCGGGCCGAGCGGGAACGCCATGATGCCGAACTCGCCGATCAGCGCGAACGCGCACTCGACGAGGCGGCACACATCCGTCAGACCGCGCTCGACATCGCGACCGAACGACTCGATCGATCACGCGAACTCGCGCAGGCGGCTGATCGCACGCGTCAGGACATCGCCGCCAACCTCGGGCGGCTACGCGAGGAGCTGGCCGAGTTGCCGGAACTGCTCGCCCAGCCCGACGACTCCGAGTACTCCGTGCTGTCCGACGCCGACGATCTCGACCTCCTCAACCGCAAGCTCTCGCCCGAGGCGCGGTCGCCGGAGGTTCGCTCCAACGCCTGACCGGCCGGACGGCCCTCCGCTGGTTGAGCTTGTCCCCTCCGCTGGTTGAGCTTGTCCCCTCCGCTGGTTGAGCTTGTCCCCTCCGCTGGTTGAGCTTGTCCCCTCCGCTGGTTGAGCTTGTCGAAGCCCCTCAGAAGAGCCTGAACTCCGTGCTCTCCGCGCCGCGAAGCTCGTCGTAATCGAGCACCACGCAACGGATTCCGCGGTCCTCGGCCAGCGTGCGGGCCTGCGGCTTGATCTGCTGGGCGGCGAAGACGCCGGCCACCGGGGCAAGTGTGGTGTCGCGGTTGAGCAGCTCGAGGTACCGGGTGAGCTGCTCGACGCCGTCGATCTCCCCGCGCCGTTTGATCTCGACCGCCACCGTGGCACCCGATGCGTCCCGGCACAGCAGGTCCACCGGCCCGATCGCGGTCATGTACTCGCGGCGGATGAGCGTGTGACCCGGACCCAACGTCTCGACATGCTCGGCGAGCAGCTCCTGCAGGTGCGCCTCGACGCCGTCCTTGACGAGGCCGGGGTCGATGCCGAGGTCGTGCTGGGAGTCGTGCTCGATCGACGCGATGGTGATGCGGAGTTCCTCGCCCGCCTTGTTGGTGACGACCCAGTACGCCTCCGCCTGCGTGCCGTCGGGAACCTGCGCCTCGGTGAGCCAGCACGGCGGACTCATCCAGTTCAACGGCTTGTAGGCCCGGTCGTCGGCGTGCACGCTCACCGATCCGTCCGATTTGATCAGCAGCAACCGCCGGGCCATGGGCAGATGGGCGGTCAGCCGCCCGACGTAGTCGACCTGACACTCCGCGATGACGAGACGCACGTGCCCACCCTAGTGGTGTGTCCCGGAACCGGGCGGCGCGGCCCGCTCACTCGTCGTAGTAGTGCTTCAGCAGAAACGTCTCGGCGTCGACGACCGCGTCGTCCATCGTCGAGTGCACATGCGGAAGCGCGGGGTCGAATCCCCGGAGTTCCGGCGGCGCATCGAGATCGGGCACCGCCGCGTCGTTACGGTGCCGATCGACGCTGGCGCGGACGACCCCGTCCGGGTCGACGAGCGCGGCCCGCCGGCCGCTGTCGTCCAGCAGCCGTTTGATGCTCAGCACCATCGTGCGTGCGACCGCGTCGATCACCCCGATGCGGGAGATCTCGACGATGACGACGGTGTATGCGTCGATGTCGGCCTCGAGGCGCCGCTGGACACTCTCGGCGCCGGCGAAGGTCAGGTCTCCCTGCAGTTCGTACACGCGGATCCGGTCGCGACAGGTCCGCAGGTAGCTGCGCTCCTGCTCGCCCCATTCCGCGCTGACGGGGGTGTCGGCGAGGTCGTAGACCGACCGGATCGTCACCCGACTCTCCCGTGTCACGTTGAACATGTGCAGACCCAGGTCGGTGGACAGATGCCGACACACGTCGACGCCGCGGACGCTGTTGCCGTGACCGTCGAGCCGTGGCGAGTACACGCCGATGCCGAGTTGCCCCGGCAGCACCGCGAGGATCCCGCCACCGACGCCGCTCTTCGCCGGCAGGCCGACGGAGGTGACCCAGTCCCCCGCGCCGTCGTACATCCCGCACGTCGTCATGACACTCAGCAACCGCTGCGCGGTCTCGTTGGAGAAGACCGTCCGACCCGTGCGGGGATTCATCCCGCCGTTCGCGATCGTCGCGCCGATCCCGGCCAGGTCGTCGGTCGTCACCCGAATCGAGCACTGTCGGTAGTAGAGGTCGAGAGCGGCGTCCGGGCTGGTCTCTAGAGCCCCGAAGCTGTCGAGCATGTAGGCGATCGCGCGGTTGCGCGAACCCGTCGCGGCCTCGGAGGCATAGACCCCCTCGTCCATCGTGAGGCGCCGTCCGGCACATCCGGAGTAGAACTCGAGCACCTCCCGGAAAGCGGCGTCGCCCGCCGCCTCGTCCACGTCCCGGGTCGGCGGCAACAGCATGGATGCGGCAAAGATGGCCCCCGCATTGATCATCGGGTTCTTCGGGCGTCGGCGCTCGTCCACGCTGATCTCGTTGAATGCCTCGCCGGACGGCTCGACGCCGATCTTCGCGTCGACCGCCGCCGTGCCGTGCTTCTTCAGGACCATCGCATAGGTGAGGGGCTTGGAGACCGACTGGATGGTGAACTCCGTCGCGGAGTCCCCGTGGGAGTAGGTGTGGCCGTCGTGCACGCACATCGACAGGCCGTAACCGTCAGGGTCGACGGCAGCCAGTTCCGGGATGTAGTCGGCGACATGACCGGATCGGTCCGAATGGCATTCGTCCATGATGTGGCTGAGGTAACCGTCGACGAGGGAGTCCATGACCCCATCTAAGCGTGTCCCCCGGCACCCCGTCGGAGATGACTAGGCTGGCGATGACCGGGGACCGAGACACCGACGCTGGGAGTACCGATGAAGCTGCTCGTCGCATACATCGCCACCTCGGGAGGCGACGACGCGGTCGCCCTCGGCGCATGCCTCGCGCGGACCTTCGACGCCGAACTCGAGCTCTGCATCGTCATCCCACCCGAGCCGGACAGCGCCGACCCGTCCGAACAGGTCTCGGTCGAACGCCTCTCCGACGCCCTGGACAATGCGGCCCGCCGCTGGCTCGACGCCGCTGCCGCCAGACTCCCCGACGACATCGAGACCACCACGACGATCGCCGAACACGCCAACCCCGGGGAGGGTCTCATCGTGCAGGCCCGGCGCACATCGGCGGACATGCTGGTCATCGGCGGCGCGGGTGGCGGTATCCGCGGCCGGCACACACTCGGGACCGTGGTCAACGACATCTTGCATTCCGCACCGGTCCCGGTGGCGGTGGCGCCACCGGGGTTCGCGCATCTCGGCGCCGACGAGGTGCGAGAGATCTCGGTCGCAATCGGTAGCAGGCCAGGCACCCAGCTGTTGTTCCAGACGGCGTTGCGCAGCGGTGTCCGTGCACATCGGCCCATCCGGCTGATCTCGCTGGTCGCCGTCGACGACGTCCAACCCTGGCGCACCGAGCCGGAAGAACAGGCCCTCGACCACGCTCGCGAACACGCGCGACGCAGTCTCGAGGCGGCCAGAGAACAACTGCCACCGGACTTCCCGGTCAGCTCGGCGATCGCCCAGGGGTCGACCATCGAGGAGGCAGTCGGCTCCCTGGACTGGCAGGACGGCGATGTGGTCATGGTCGGCTCCAGCCGGCTGGCGGCGCCCAACACGCTCTTCCTCGGCACAACCGCGGCGAAAATCCTTCGCGCGGTGTCGGTTCCGATGATCGTCGTTCCGAAGGGCACCGACTGATCTCGTCTCGACCCAGAAAAGCATTGTGGCCCCTCACGAATCGCGAGGGTCCACAATGGGATGTTGTGTTCGGCGGTGTCCTACTCTCCCACACTGATTAGGGTG
>NZ_JAMBDT010000171.1:0-5080 GCF_025143765.1 Gordonia sp. p3-SID1431 | reverse complement strand
AGAACCTCCGCTCCCTGAGGAGGCCGGAGCTTGCGGAGGCCGTCACGAAGGGTCCTGGCGAGATGACGTCGCCAACCCTTCGAGGCCCGTCGACCTCGACGCGCTCCTTCGTCGCTTGCTCGACCCGGCGGCCAACGCTCCTCGCACCTCAGTATCTGCGGCCTGGCTGCCGTCGTGGGGTCGAAAGAACTGCATCGTTGCCGCCCTATCTTGAAGCGCAATCTCTGCCGAACTTGCGCTACTCGCGTGCACTGTGGCGCCGCATTCTCGTGACCGACGAACTTCAACTCGACTCCTAGACTTCGATCGAAGTCCATCGGTCGAGTTGAAGTCTGCCGGTCGCGGGCCCGGCGCCCTCCGTTGTTATCTGCTCTACCCGCAGGCCGCTTTTCGGACTCCGGAACCGCTGACCTGGCGTTCTTTCGGATCAGGGAGCCGGGGTGGGCGCGCCGGCCGCTTCGGCGTCGTCCGCCTCGCGTCCGTACCGGGTCGCCAGCCACGAGCAGATCATGAGCTGGATCTGGTGGAAGATCATCAGCGGCAGCACGATGAGGCCGACGGTGGTGCCGGCGAACAAGACGGTCGCCATGGGCAGGCCGGTGGCCAGGCTCTTCTTGGTGCCGCAGAACTGGATGGCGATCGTGTCGGCGCGATCGAAGCCGAGCCGCTTCGGGAGCCAGCCGGTGATCGCGAGCATCACGATGACGAGCAGCAGCGAGATGACGGTCACGGCGATCACCTGACCCACCTCCACCGACGACCAGATGCCCTGGACGACGCCCTCGCTGAACGCCACGTAGACGACGAGCACGATGGCGCCACGGTCGGCCAGCTTGGTGATCTTCGCGTGCCGGGTGAAGAACGGGCCGACCCACCGGCGGGCGAGCTGCCCGAGCAGGAACGGCACCAGGATCTGCGCGACGATCTTCAGGACCGACGTCGCGTCGATGCTAATGTCGCCGGCGTTCTGCATCAGCGCGACCACCAGCAGCGGGGTCAGGAAGACGCCGAGGATGTTCGACGTGGATGCGCTGACGATCGCCCCGGCGATGTTGCCTCTGGCCATCGAGGTGAAAGCGATCGAGGACTGCACCGTCGATGGGACCAGGCATAGAAAGAGCAGTCCGGCATAGAGGTCTTCGCCGATCAACGGCTCGACGACCGGCTTCAACGCCAGTCCCACGATCGGGAACACGATGAACGTGAAGGCGAGGATCGTGACGTGCAGCCGCCAGTGCCGGAGACCTTCGAGCGCCTCGCGTGGATGAAGTCGAGTGCCGTAGAGGAAGAACAGTGCGGCGATCGCGACGATCACCACCCAGTCGAGTGCCTCCGCCGCCGCGCCGCGAGCCGGCAGAAATGCGGCCACCGCGACGGCGATGCAGATGGCCAGGATGAAGCCGTCGATCGGAGAACGATCGAGGAGATTCTTGAGAGTACGCATGGATGTGCCCAGAGATCAGTGGTGTGAGACGACGCCGGCCGGCTCAGGCCTGGGCCGAGTCGCCTGCGCAGACGCCGCGCAACGAGCAGGCACCGCAGCTGCTGGTGCCGCAGTCGGCCGCCGGGTCCGAGGGGTTCTCGTCGGCGGCATGGCTGTGGGCGTCGCCGCCGGAACAGCAGGAACAGCCCTCGTCGTCGGCGGGTACGGCGGCAGCGGCGCGTACCCCGATCCCGCTGACCAGTCCGACCACCACGAGCGCGGCCACCAGCGCGACGAGTCCGAAGGCCAGTGCCCACCCGCCCGGGACGGCAAGGGTCGCGATGGCCCCCAGCGTGAGGATCACCGACGCGCCGAGGGTGCCCGGTCCGGCGATGCGGTTGGCGACGCGGAAAGCCTCGTCGGATCGCATGGTCTCCGCGGAGCGAACGCCGATCCAACGATTGCGCGGGAGGGTGCCGCGGAGTCCGCGGATTCCTACCACCGCCCAGAGTCCGGCCAGCACGAAGAGCAGTACGGCAACGGCGACGGACACGGCATTCACGACCCACAGCATACGACCGTGCGTCGTACCGAGGTGAATCGGTATCTGACGAGCCGGTGCCGCCCACGGCGGAGGCGACCGGATTGGGGGCGGCGACGGACAGGATTTACCCTGGTCGCGTGACTTCAGCCGAGAAGACGAGCGGCGACACCGCCGGCACGACCGCCCACCGCTACACGGCGGCGGTCGCCGGCGAGATCGAGCAGCGCTGGCAGCAGACCTGGTCCGACGAGCACGCCTACGAGGCGCCGAATCCCGTCGGGCCGCTCGCCGGTGACCTGTCCGCCTTCGGCGGCGGGGACGCCGACGCCGCCGACAAGCTCTTCGTGCAGGACATGTTCCCCTACCCGTCCGGCGCAGGCCTGCATGTCGGCCACCCGCTCGGCTTCATCGCGAGCGATGTCTTCGCGCGCTACCAGCGGATGACCGGTAAGAACGTGCTGCACACGATGGGCTTCGACTCGTTCGGGCTGCCCGCCGAGCAGTACGCGGTGCAGACCGGCACCCATCCGCGCACCACCACCGAGCAGAACATCGAGCGCTACCTGGGCCAGATCCGACGGCTCGGGCTGGGCCACGACGAGCGCCGTCGGGTGGCCACCACCGATGTCGACTTTTACCGGTGGACCCAGTGGATCTTCCTGCAGATCTACAACGCCTGGTACGACGCCGACCAGGGCAAGGCCCGGCGCATCTCCGAGCTGGTCGACGAATTCGCCTCAGGTGCACGAGCATTGGGTGGAAAGCACGAGGGGCGCAGCTGGGCCGACCTCTCCCCCGCCGAGCGCACCGAGATCCTCGACGACCATCGCCTGGTGTACCTGAGTGATTCGCTGGTCAACTGGTGCCCGGGGCTGGGCACCGTGCTGGCCAACGAGGAGGTCACCGCCGACGGCCGCAGCGACCGCGGCAACTTCCCCGTCTTTCGGAAGCACCTGCGGCAGTGGATGATGCGGATCACCGCGTACTCCGACCGGTTGCTCGACGACCTGGATCTGCTGGACTGGCCGGAGAAGGTCAAGACCATGCAGCGCAACTGGATCGGACGCTCGCGCGGCGCCCAGGTGCGGTTCGACGTGCCCGGCGTCGGCGGCATCGAGGTGTTCACCACCCGTCCCGACACCCTGTTCGGCGCCACCTACATGGTTCTCGCGCCCGAGCATCCGCTCGTCGGCGACCTCATCACCGGAGCATGGCCCGAGGGCACCGATGATCGCTGGACCCGCGGCGGGGCCGACCCCGCGGCCGCGATCGCGGAGTACCGCGCGTCGATCGCCGCGAAGTCCGACCTCGAGCGCCAGGAGAACAAGGAGAAGACGGGCGTCTTCACCGGCAGCTTCGCCGTCAATCCCGTGAACGGAGAGCAGGTTCCGGTCTTCGTCGCCGACTACGTCCTCATGGGCTACGGCACCGGCGCGATCATGGCGGTCCCGGCCCACGACGCCCGCGACCATGAGTTCGCGACGGTGTTCGGACTGCCGATCCGCGAGGTGATCGGCTCCGACACCGACATCGCCACCGAGGCGTACGTGGGCGACGGACCCCTGGTGAACTCCGGGTTCCTCGACGGTCGCAATGTCGAGGACGCGAAGGCGGCGATCGTCGAACGTCTCGAAGCCGACGGTGTGGGCACCGGGAGAATCCAATACAAGCTGCGCGACTGGCTGTTCGCCCGTCAGCGTTACTGGGGCGAACCCTTCCCGATCGTCTACGACGCCGCCGGACAACCTCACGCGCTGCCGGAATCGATGCTGCCGGTGGAGCTTCCGGAGGTCGACGACTATGCGCCGGTGTCCTTCGACCCCGACGACGCGGACAGCGAGCCGTCGCCTCCGCTGGCGAAGGCCACCGAGTGGATGACGGTGGAGCTCGACCTGGGCGACGGTGTGCAGACCTACACCCGGGACGCCAACGTGATGCCCCAGTGGGCGGGCAGTTCGTGGTACCAGCTGCGCTATATCGACCCCACCAACTCGGAAACCCTGTGCGCCAAGGAGAACGAGGCGTACTGGATGGGCCCCCGGCCGGCACTGCACGGCGAGAACGACCCGGGTGGTCTTGACCTCTACATCGGTGGTGTCGAGCACGCGGTACTGCACCTGCTGTACTCGCGGTTCTGGCACAAGGTCCTGTTCGACCTCGGATACGTCACGAGTCGCGAACCGTACCGAAAGCTGTTCAACCAGGGCATGATCCAGGCGTACGCCTACACCGACTCGCGCGGCATCTATGTGCCCGCCGAAGAGGTCACCGAAGAGAACGGCGAGTTCTTCTACAACGGTGAGAAGGTTCGCCGGGAGTACGGCAAGATGGGCAAGTCCCTGAAGAACTCGGTGGCGCCCGACGACATCTGCCGCGACTACGGTGCCGACACGCTGCGCGTCTACGAGATGTTCATGGGTCCGCTCGACCAGTCACGGCCGTGGGCCACCAAGGACGTGGTGGGGTCGCAGCGATTCCTGCAGCGCATCTGGCGACTCGTCGTCGACGAGGAGTCCGGTGCGCTCCGGGTCGCCGACACCGCGCTCGACGACGACACGAAACGGTTGCTGCACAAGACGATCGCCGGCGTCCGCGAGGACTACGACGCGTTGCGCAACAACACGGCGGTCGCCAAGCTCACGGTGCTGACCAACCACCTCACCAAGAACTTCGAGAAGACCGGCGCTCCGCGGGAGGCCGTCGAGGCGCTGGTGATCATGCTGGCTCCCCTGGCGCCGCACATCGCCGAGGAGCTGTGGCATCGGCTGGGTCGGAACACCCTGGTGGTGCGGACCGCATTCCCGGTCGCCGATGAGGAGTGGCTGGTCGAGGACACCGTCGAGATCCCGGTTCAGGTCAAGGGCAAGGTCCGCAGTCGGATCACCGTCCCGGCCGACGCCGACGAGGAGACCCTGCGTGCCGCCGCGCTCGCCGACGAGAAGATCGTCGCGCTCCTCGACGGCGCCGAACCCCGCAAGGTCATCGTGGTGCCCGGCCGGATGGTGAACATCGTTCCCTGACGGCACCTCTCTGATCCGAGTGGGCCGTACTCATGCTCCCTGAGGTGCGAGCGAAGCGAGCCACGAAGGGCTTCGCAAGGTGTCTCACCAGGC
>NZ_JAMBDT010000170.1:0-5181 GCF_025143765.1 Gordonia sp. p3-SID1431 | reverse complement strand
CGTGAGCCCACTGCATGGCTGTGCGGTGACCGGCCGTCGTGGCCGGCACCACCGTGGATCCGAGTTGTTTGCCGACAGCGTCGACCGCGACGAAGGTGTGCGTGCGCTTGTGTACATCGGCACCGATAACGATCATGGAAGATGCCTTCCTGTCAGAGTGGAGTGGCGACAGTCGGGCCGGTCGGCGGACACATCTCAGTCGGGGCGATGCCACGCTCCTATCAAGTCACGCCGGCCGGTCCTGACACACCAGGCATCGGCACAATGAGCCAACACCAGCCCAATACAGCCAGGGGCGGTAACCAGCGGTAGAGCCAGATGCCTGATGGTCAGAACCCAACCACCACCGAAGTGGCTAGACAACACTGACACTGAAACCAGCGGTGGGGGCGCGGGTTGTCGAGTGGCTTCGACTCGGCGCCTCGCTCCGCTCGGTGCCGGCTCAACCAGCGGCGGTACCTGCGGGAAAAACAATCAGGCGCGCTTGATTCTTCTGAGGCCGTGTGTGAGGGTGATCGCATGCCTGAGGGACAAGCAGCCGTGATCGGCGTCGTCGCCGACCTCGAAGCCGAATCCGCGCAGCTCGACACCCTCGTCGCGGGTCTCGACGATGCGGGCTGGGCCACCGCCACGCCGGCGCCGGGGTGGACGATCGCGCACCAGATCGCGCATCTGGCGTGGACCGACGAGGTGGCGGCGATCGCGGCCACCGACGCGGACCGGTTCGGCGCACTGCTCTCCGAAGCGGCGAACGGTGCGGCGACCTACGTCGACGACGCCGCCGAAGCGGGTTCCGCCGCGCCGGCCGACGAGATCCTGGCCGGGTGGCGGGCGGCGCGCGACCGTCTCGCCGACGCGCTGCGCGAGGTGCCGGCCGGCGTCAAGATCCCGTGGTTCGGGCCACCGATGTCCGCGGCGTCGATGGCGACCGCGCGCCTGATGGAGACATGGGCGCACGGCCTCGATGTCGCCGACGCCCTCGGTGTTCCCGTCGTGCCGACCGATCGGATCCGCAGCGTCGCCCACATCGGTGTCCGCACACGCGACTTCGCCTTCATCGTCAACGGCCGCACCCCGCCGGCCGAGCCGTTCCACTACGCGCTCACCGCGCCGTCGGGCGAGATCTGGACCTGGGGCCCGGACGACGCGTCGAACAGCGTGCGCGGGCCGGCCCTCGACTTCTGCTTCCTGGTGACCCAGCGACGCGCACTCGCCGACCTCGAACTCGAGCTCATCGGGTCCGACGCGGTCGAATGGTCGGGTATCGCACAGTGTTTCGCAGGTCCGCCCGGGCCGGGTCGCGAACCGCAGGCGAGCTGAGACGCCCGTCGTCGTCACCGTCCGCCGCTGACGTCCACCGCCACGGACGCCATCGAGCAGTCCGATCGCAGCAGCACGCAGTCGCACGCAGTCCGACAGGAGAACATGATGCCCATCGCCAGTCCGATCTGGGAGACACCCGAACGCCTCGAATTGCGTTCCACCGTGCGCCGATTCGTCGACAAGCACATCCTCCCGTTCCAGGACGACTGGGAGCGCGAGGGTGCCATCCCCCGTGAACTGCACATCGAGGCGGCCAAACTGGGTCTGTTCGGGCTCGGGGTCCCCGAGGAAGTGGGTGGCTCCGGCGGTGATCTGATCGACAGCACGATCCTCGGCGAGGAACTCCACTACGCCGGCGCGGCCGGTGGCGTCTTCGCGTCGCTGTTCACCCACGGCATCGCCCTGCCGCACCTGATCGCCGCCGGCGACCCCGACCAGATCGACCGGTGGGTGCGGCCCACGCTCGCGGGCGAGAAGATCGGAAGTCTGGCGATCACCGAACCCGGCGGCGGAAGCGACGTCGGCCACCTGACGACGAAGGCCGAGCGCGACGGGGACCACTACGTCGTCAACGGTTCCAAGACCTACATCACCTCCGCGGTCCGCGCCGACTTCGTCGTCGTCGCCGTCCGCACCGGAGGGCCGGGAGCCGCGGGCGTCTCACTGCTCGTCGTCGAAAAGGGCACACCCGGTTTCGAGGTCACCCGGAAACTGGACAAGATGGGGTGGCGCAGTTCCGACACCGCGGAACTGTCCTTCGTGGATGCGCGGGTGCCGGTCACCAACCTGGTCGGACCCGAGAACTCCGGATTCGCGCAGATAGCAACCGCTTTCGTCACCGAACGGTCCGGTCTGGCGGTGCAGGCGTACGCCAGTGCGCAACGCTGCCTCGACCTCACCCTGCAGTGGGCGCGTGACCGTGAGACCTTCGGCAAACCGATCATCGCGCGGCAGTCGGTGCAGGACACGCTGATCGAGATGGCACGCCGCATCGACGTCGCCCGCACCTACACGCGGGCCCTCGTCGAACGGAAGGTCAGCTCCACCGACGACCTCATCGCCGAGGTGTGCTTCGCCAAGAACACCGCGGTCGAGGCGGGGGAGTGGGTGGCCAACAAAGCCGTTCAGCTGCACGGCGGTCTCGGTTACATGACCGGCACCGAGGTCGAACGGCAATACCGCGACATGCGCATCATCGGGATCGGTGGCGGCACCACCGAGATCCTCAACGGACTGGCCGCCAAACGGCTCGGCTACCAGGCCTGACCGGCCGCCGAAACCGTCTGCCGCCGAACCACATCGAAGACCGAGACAGGGAGCATCGACATGACCGTGGACACCAATCCGTTCGTGGAGACCACCGAACGCGCCGAGCTGCGCGCGGCGGTCGCCGGACTCGCCGCGACGTACGGACAGGAGTACTTCCGTGAGTGCGCGCGCACCGGCCGCAAGACCGACGAGTTGTGGGCCGAGGCGGGCAAGCTCGGCTTCATCGGGGTCAATCTCCCCGAGGAGTACGGCGGCGGCGGTGCCGGTATGTACGAGCTCGCCATCGTGATGGAGGAGATCGCCGCATCGGGCACCGGACTGCTGATGCTCGTCGTCTCACCGGCCATCTGCGGCAACGTCATCGCCCGTTTCGGCACCGACGAGCAGAAGCAGCGGTGGCTGCCGGGTCTCGCCGACGGGTCGATCACGATGGCGTTCGGTATCACCGAACCCGACGCCGGGTCGAATTCCCACCAGATCACCACCACGGCCCGTCGGGACGGCTCGGACTGGTTGCTCACCGGCCAGAAGGTCTACATCTCCGGCGTCGACCAGGCGCAGGCCGTGTTGATCGTCGCCCGCACCGAAGACGCGAAGACCGGCAACCTCAAGCCCGCGCTCTTCATCGTCCCCACCGATTCCGAGAACTTCTCGTACACGATGATCGACATGGAACTGCAGAACCCCGAGAAGCAGTTCCAGCTCTTCCTCGACGATGTGCGATTGCCCGCCGACGCGCTCGTCGGCTCCGAGGACGCTGCCCTGAGTCAACTGTTCGCCGGGCTCAATCCGGAACGCATCATGGCCGCGGCGTCGGCCGTCGGGATGGGCCGGTTCGCGCTCGACAAGGCGGTGTCGTACGTGAAGGAGCGCACGGTGTGGAAGACGCCGATCGGTGCGCACCAGGCGATCGCGCACCCGCTCGCCCAGGGCAAGGTCGAGCTCGAGATGGCCAAGCTGATGATGCAGAAGGCCGCGACCCTCTACGACGCCGGCGACGACTGGGGCGCCGCCGAGCCGGCCAACATGGCGAAGTACGCGGCCGCCGAGGCCTGTGTGAAGGTCGTCGACCAGGCCGTGCACTCCCTGGGCGGCAACGGTCTGACCACCGAGTACGGACTGGCGCCGATGCTGAGCCTCGCCCGGATCGCCCGCATCGCCCCGGTGAGCCGGGAGATGATCCTCAACTTCGTTGCGCAGACCAGCCTCGGGCTGCCGAAGTCCTACTGAGGCTCGCGGTGACCACATCGTCGGCGAACACCCGCTCCCCGCAACAGGAACGCTCGCGGTTGACCCGCGAGCGCCTGTTGCGGTCCACGGTCGACGCGCTGGCCGCGGACGGCTGGGCCGCCGCGACCGTGGCCGCGGTCGCCGAACGTGCCGGCGTGTCCCGCGGTGCGGCGCAACATCACTTCCCGACGCGCGAAGCCCTCATCACCGCGGCACTCGAGCAGGTCTTCGAGGACATGACCCGCGCTGCCGTCGGGGATCCGCACGCATCGCCGGAGGCGGCCGACGAAGTGACCCCGGACCGGGTCATCCGCGCCGTCCAGCGGGCCGTCGACGTCTACACCGGCACCGAATTCAAGGCAGCACTCCAGGTCTGGGCCGCTGCCGCGTCCGACCCGGCGCTGCGGCGGCTCATCCTGCCTCTCGAAGCGAAGTTCGCCCGCGCGGCCCATCAGCGGACGATGGCCGCGATGGGGGTGGCCCCGGACGACGAGACCGGTTACCGGTTGGTGCAGGCGACGCTGGACATGGCGCGCGGACTCGGCCTGGCGGACACGCTGTCCGATGACTCCGCCCGGCGTGCGCTGGTCGTCGACACCTGGTCGGCGCAGCTCGTCGCGGCGTTCGGGAGCGCGCCCGCGGACCTGCCGGGCGCGGACTAACCGCGTTCGGCGGCGGGGTGTCCGGGCCCCGGCGCATCGGGTCGCCGACCGCGGGTGCCGACCCAGTAGACGCCGAACGACATGAAGGCCATGCCGACGAACACGACGACGAGCGAGATCGTCATCGACAGATAACCCTGCCCGCGCGGATCGATGAACGGGTAGGGATACCAGTCCGCGATCGGCCCGCGGATCAAGGTGTAGACGCCGTACACGAGCGGGATCGTGAGCCAGGTCAGCCACGCCCGCTCGGGGAGTCGACGGGCGCGCACCACGATCCAGTCCACGAGCATCACCAGCGGGATGACGCGATGCAGCACGTCGTTCACCCAGGCGTAGGTGACTTCGACATCGATGCCCTGCAGCAGTAGCGCATAGACGATCCCGGTGATGACCATGCAGGTGGTCGCCGCCCCGCGGCACCACTCCCACACCGGGCTCGCGGGCGCGAGTAGTCCGCCGGCGAGCAGGACGATGGCGGCGAAGATGTTGCTCAGCACCGTGAAGTAGCTGAAGAAGTTCGCGAGCGTGAAGCCGGCGTCGCCGTAGCGCAGCACCGCCTGATACACGAGGGCGGTGATGCCCAGGGCGGCAAAGGCGATGCGGAGCAGTCGTATCCACCAGGTCGCGGTCACACGTGTGATTCAAGCACCTCGTGCGGGCGCGGACCGGGAAGTCCGCCCGGCGACATGGGTGG
>NZ_JAMBDT010000017.1:0-60773 GCF_025143765.1 Gordonia sp. p3-SID1431 | reverse complement strand
CCGAGCTCCGCGACACCCTCATCTCACTGCCGTCACCACCCGACGACGGCAGTGGCCGTGCTCTGCACGAGCGGCTCGACGAGCTGCGGATGCTGAGCAACGTGCTCGATCACCAGATCGCCGTACATACAGCACTTTTCGACGCCACGGGTACGGCAGCGCGGGCGGGGTCGACCACACGGAACGCACTGATCGAGATGGGCATGCCACCCGCGGCCGCGCACCGCTATGTGCGGATCGCCGACGGGCTGGAGTCGGTGCCGAAGGTCGCCGACTGTGCTGCCGAGGGCTATCTGTCTGCCGAGTGTGTCGACGCGGTGATCCGCGGGCTAGCGCTCATCGACAAACGTTCTGCCACAGCGCCGTCCGACGACGAGCGCAGCGGATACGAGAGTGAGTTGCTTGCGCAGGCGTTCTCCGGAGCCACCCCCGCCCAGATCGACGACCACGCCCGCGGGATTGCCATCCGGGTCGCCGCCACCGACCCCAGCATTGTGGCGGCGGCCGATGACGCATCGCTGAACACCGTGCACACCAGGATCACCGAAGACGGGCGGGTCGCGATCGCCGGAGATGTGACCGCGGTGATCGGAGAGAAGTTCGTGTCCATGATCGACGAACGGTCCTGTCCGCGTCCCGAACCCGACGGCGCTGCCGATCGTCGAGGTGCGGCCGAGCGACGCGCCGATGCGCTGGAGTTGCTGTTGGATCAAGCCGCGATCGGCGCGGCGATGACCACCGCCGGAGCACCACGCACCCAACTGCTGGTGACCATTCCTGCCGATGGGGTTGGTCCGGCTCGGCTTCCGTGGATGGGTGCGGTGTCAGAATCGACGACACGGCGCTTGTCGTGTGACGGCGGGGTCGCCGAGATCGTCCTTGACAACGAAGGGGTGCCGTTGCGGATGGGCACCACGAAACGACTGTTCCCGCACCATCTGCGGCAGGCGATCATCGTGCGCGATCAATGTTGCGTGAAGTGCGGCGCGCCAGCAGCGCATACGCAAGTTCACCACTTGGTCCATTGGGTCGATGGTGGCCCCACAGATCTGGACAACGGGTGCCTACTCTGCCAACGCTGTCATACCCAGGTCCATCACCACGGCTGGCAGGTGGTGATGGGTCCGGACCGGCATCCGTGGTTGATCCCACCGGCCGACATCGACCCCCGACGCCTGCCCCGACCCGCTTACAACCGACGCACCATGCGACTCGACGACGCCCTCGTATAACTGCCCCGCGCAGACCAGACCCTCCGGCGTCGACACCCCGGCGCCACACGACCTTTGACAACTCCACAGTGTGAGGCGATCCCGGCGGGGTCAGTGCCCGGCAAAGGCCTCCGCGAGCCACCAGGCGCCGCCGTCGTCGGTGATCTTGGCGTCGATGACGAGAGGACCCGACGGTTGGGGTGAAGAGAGCGAGGCGACCCAGTCCCGTACCTCGTCGAGGTCGTCGAGGCCGGTGACCGTCACGCCCGTCGCGCCGTGTCCACGGGCGATCGCGGCGATGTCGACCTCGGGGAACGTCACCGTCGTCATGTCGGCGTCGCCGAAGTGGTGCACCTCGGCCCCGTAGGCGGAGTCGTTGTAGACGATCACGACCAGCGGCAGTGCCAGACGTACGGCGGTCTCCAATTCGGCTATGGCCATGAGGAATCCGCCGTCGCCGGCGCCGAGGACCGGGACCCTGTCCGGTCGCGCGAACGCCGCGCCGATGGCCGTCCCGAGGCCCAGCCCGATCGACTGGAAGGCCTGAGTGAAACAGAAGCCGAACTCGTCTGGCACGGACAGATGCGTCGACGGATAACCCATGAAGTTGCCGGAGTCGATGGAGACGACGCGGTCGGCGGGCAAGATCTCGTCGAGCGCGATCGTCAGTGCCCTCGGATCGACCCGGCCGGCGGTCACCTCGCCGGTGACGGGGACGTCCTGCCACCTCGATGACACCGAGATCCGTTCCCTGACTTCCTCGGTGCGATAACCGGTGGTGCCGCCATCGGCCGCGAGGATCGTGTGCACATCCGTCGCCGTTGCACCGCAGTCGCCGACCACCCCGAGGTCGATCGGGCGATGCGCGCCGATGGCGTCGATGTCGACGTCGACCTGCACCACGGTCGTGTCCGTGCCGATGAGTCGGCCGTGCCGCATCGTCCACATGTTCAGGGCGCAACCCCATCCGACGATGAGGTCGGCGTCGGCGATCAGCTCGGCGGTGGTGGGGGAGGAGAAGCCGCCGGAGATGCCCAACGAGAACGGGTTTCCCGCGAACAGGCCGTTCGCGACCGCCGACGTCGCCACCAGCGCACCGGCGGCCTCGGCCAGGGCCGCGATTTCGGGACCGGCGCAGCGCGCCCCTCGGCCCGCGACGAACATGGGACGCCGGGCGGCACGGAGCAACTCGGCCAGGCGAGTGGCCGACCGGGCTTCGGGCCGCGGCCGTGGCGGTTCGGCGGAGAGCTCGACAGGTCCTTCGAAATCCGCTGCGGCGGCGGCGATGTCGATGGCGACATGGAGCATGACGGTCCGGCGCTGCGTCACCGCGGTGCGGAAGGCGCGGATCACATCCGCCACCACCGTGGTCGGCCCGTAGACACGGTCGTTCACGGCGCCGACGCTCGCGGCGAGGGCCTCCTGGTCGATCCGGAAGTTCGACCGCAACGCCGACGCGGGTGCATCGGCGGTGAGCACGATCGTCGGCGTGCGGCTCTTGGCGGCCTCGGCGATGCCGGTCATCGCGTTGGTGAGCCCACAGCCCTGGTGCACCGACAGCACGCCCACCCGTCCCGACATCCGCGCATAGGCGTCGGCCATGCTGGCAGCCCCGCCCTCGTGGCGGGCGGCGGTGAACGGGACACCGCCGGCCCGAAGGGCGTTGGTCAGCACGAAGTTCCCGCTGCCGACCACACCGAAGGCATGGCCGACGCCGAGATCGGCGAGAACGCGGCCCGCGACGTCGGCGACCGTCGGGCCGTAGCGGCCGGGTGCCGCCATCAACTCTCGACGATCGCCAGCACGCGCGACGGACTGCCGGTGCCGCCGACGATCGGCAACGGGCTCACGACGATCACCGCGCCGGTCGGCGGGAGCGAGCCCAGGTTGCGCAGGGAGGTGAGCCCGTACTTGTCGTTGCCGAGGAAGTGGTAGTGCACGGGGAAGGCGGGATCGAAGCCGCCCGCCAGCCCTGCGTCGACACCGACGGTCTCGACTCCGAGGCCGGTGATCTCGCGCTCGGTGGCCAGCCACTGCGCGCACTCCACCGACACCCCGGGGGTGTGCGACCCGGTCTCGTCGGCGTTGAGGAACTCGGCTTCGGAGCCGCCCCGCGACTCCCAGCCGGTCCGCAGCAGCAACCAGGTGCCGGCGGTGAGGCGTCCGTGTTCGGCTTCCCAGGCCTCGACCTCGGCGACGCTCAGGAGATGATCCGGGTCGTCGGCGACCTCGTCGGTCAGGTCGAGGACGGCCGCCGGGCCGATCAGCCGCTGCACCGGGATCTGCGAGACGTCATCCCCGTCGCGTCCGCTGATCCAGTGGATCGGTGCGTCGAGATGGGTGCCGATGTGCTCGCCGGTGTGGATGTTGTTGTGCCGCCAGTACGGCCCCGGCTCGTTGTAGGCGCTGACCTCTTCGAGACTGAAGTCGATCAGGTTCGCGAACGGGGCAGGCAGTCGCAGCGCGGGCGTCGCCGCACTCAACGGAGTCGTCAGATCGACGACGCGGAGCGACCCGTCGGCGAGGCCGGCGACGAAGCCGGACAGGGCGGTGTCGGGCACGAAGGAGCCGGCCACTACTTGCGCGCTCCGCGCCAGTTCATGCCCCAGCCGTACGCCTCGTCGACCTTGTCCTGTGCCCCGCGGATGTAGCGCACCTCGCGGTTGAGAACCAGCTCGCCACCACGGTTCTCGAACAAGGCGATCGCGCACGAGAGCGCCGACTGATCCGCTTCGTCGAGCCGGACCTCGATCTCCGGGCCGTTGGCCGGGAACAGGGTGACGACGCCGTTGGCGCCGGCCCAGTTCGGGGTGCCCTCGTAGATGTAGGCGAAGATCAGGATCCGCCGGATCCGGTCGGTCGCGGAGAGGTCGATGTACATGTTCTCGCCGCCGGAACCCGACCGGTCGTCGCCGTCGAGATAGATGATCGGCTGTCCGTCACGGGGCGCCCGGAACGAGTTGCCCAGTGCCTGCACGATGCCCTTGCTCCCGTCGGTGAACTCCCACAGGCAGGCGAGGTCGAGGTCGATACCCTGCGCCTTCCGGAAGAGCCCGCCGCCCTTGGAGTTCGACGTCCAGCTCAGATTGACACGCACCTGACCGGAGGTTGCACCCTGCTTGCTCAGCGAGATGCTCGGCGCCGACTTCGTGAGGGTGATCTTCGACAGCGAGACCGGCGGCGCGGGCGGCTGCTGACCGTAGCCCGCGGGGGTGGGCGGCTGCTGGCCGTAACCCGCGGGAGCGGCCGGGGGCTGGGCGGGCGGCTGCGGCGGCTGGGCCTTCGGACGCTTCGTGTAGTCGATCCCCATCTCGGTTCCTCATCTCGTCGTGGTGACATCGTCGTCGGGTGCGGTGATCGGACGGCGAAAACACACTCGCCGCAGGTGTTGGCGCCCAGCGTAGTGGACCAACGTCAACGGCCGGTGTCCGTTGCCGGGGCGTGAGCCCGCGCGGACGGGCCGAAACTCGATGCGACGTCGAGCCGCCCCTGCGGATTCCGGCGGCAGCTGGCAACGGCGACATGGCACGGACGTGGGACGTTCGCGGGGATCGGAAAGCCGTCGTCGATCTGGTACCGGGTGTTGGTGATCTTCGACGCGACCGCCGCCGGGTCGGCGGGGTGTTCCGGAGCGGCATCTGCCCGAATGACCACCATCGCTTCGGTGACACCGGCCGGCCACTCGAAGCGCACGGTGTCGGCGTCGACGCGGACCGCGGTGATCGGCGGCGGATCGTCGGGATGGGGGGTCGCCGGCGGCTGCGGCGCTGTGGTCGCCGAGGCGGGGGCGGCCGGCGCGGGGGCGGCGTCGGAGCGGGCGGGGGCGGACTGGTTTCCGGCCAGCACGGCGGTGACCTCGTACACCGGCGGCACCGGGTCGGGCCGACTGCCGTCGGAGAGTTCGGTCCCCGCGGTGCGGCCAAGCGTCCGGGTCGACCCGTCGAACCCGATGCGCACGACGCGGTAGGTCACCGACTCCGTCGCGGACGGATCCCAGGAGACGGTGATCGCACCACTCTCGGCGACGAACCGGACGTTGCGCGGCGGCTCCACGGTCAGCACCGTCGCCGCCGAGTTGAGGCCTTCGTGATCGGTGATCCGACGTCGCATCTCGGCAGCGGCGGTGAGGCTTGCCGGGTTGCTCACGGATGCCGACCGCGCGATCTCGCCCGCCTGGGCGACGATGTCCCGCGACGCCTCGAGGCGGGCCTGGAGCGACCCGCCCGAGTCGGGAAGACGGTCGATGTCCCGGGCCCGCCGGAACACGTCCTCCAGCAGTTCGAGCGCCGCGACGTGGCGCATCTCGTCCGCGAGATCCCGGGCCCGGCGGGAGTCCGCCACCGCCTGCGCGATGACCCGTTCGACCTCGTCGGCGACCGCCGCGATCTGCCGGAGCGCCGCGGCATCGTCGCCGGCTCCGGCACGCGCATCGGCGATGGCCGCGCGCGCCCGGACGGGCAGGCCGTCGCGCAAGGCCGCGCGGGCGGCGCGGAGATCGTTCTCCCACAACCGCTTCGGCGGCGTGGGTGGCTCGGCCGACGGCGGGGGGCCGGCCGGTGGGCTCACGGCTGCTCCGAATTCGGCGGCGAGTCCGGCGATCACGGTGCGCGCGTCGCGTGTGCCGAGTCCGCGGGTGCGGGCCTCGTCGAGCAGGAACTCATGGTCCTGCGCACCCAGTTCGTCCTCGACCAGGACCGCGGCTCGGACCCGTGGTCGGAGATGGTCGGTCACGGCGTCGACGACCGATTGCCGATACTCCTGCGCCAGCACGGGATCGGAGAGCAGGACGTCGTGTACGTGGACCAGCAGCTCGTCGAGGACCGCGCGGAAGCGGCCGGCGGCGAGCTCACGGGCTCGTTCGTTGAGCGCGACGGCCCGCGACTCGATGACGCCGCGGTCGGCGGCGGCGTCGGTGTCGAGGTGTAGCAGGGTCAGGAGCGTCGGGGTGGGATCGCCGTCGCGGAGTCGGTCGAACTCGGCGAGCAGGTCGGCGATCTGACCGCGTTGCTGCGCCGACAAGGACACCCGCGGCGGCGCGGGTTCGGCCGACGCGGGCGGGGCGTCGTCGACGATGCGGTGACGCCGCAGTCGGGTGGCGATCTCGGCCGGATCGAGGCCGCCCATGGCGCCGATCTCGTCCAGCCCGGCGCGCTTGGATCTCGGGATTCCGCCGTAGCGCTCGTTGAGCCGCGCGATCGCGTTGTCGAGAAGTTCGAATCGCTGCTGATCGCGCAGTTCGCGTCGGGTGCTCACCGCACGGGCCTCGGCGATCCGACCGGTCTTGTGCCGCAACGGCGCCGACCGCTCGTCGTGTTCGGCAACCAACCGGGCCACCAGGATTCGGTACTTCGGGTGGTCGCGTTGCTTCTGCCAGAAGGCCCACACCTCGTCGAGTCGGGCGGCCACCGCGGCGTCGTCGAGCCGCTCGGCCTCCTCGATCGGGAGGTCATACAGTTCGAACGAATCCGATTCGCTCGGGCCTCCGCGTTTCTCGACCGCAGCGAGCACACGTTTGCGATAGTCGTTGCCGACGAACGGTTCCATCAGGTCTCTCCCCTCCGGCGGACGCCGTCAGTGGTCGCGGCGCCGGGAGCGGTGGACCTGGTCGAGTTCCCGCTCGACCTCCGATTTCGACAGCGAGGCACCGGTTTTGGCCGATAACGTGAGCGGGATCTGCGCATCGACGTGGAACGCGGTGACGTGCAGGACGCCGTCGAAGGCCATCTCGAAGGTCACCGACACCTCGCTGCCCTCGTCGTATCCGGGCGGGATGTCGGTGATCGCTCCTTCGATGAGGACTTTGGCGTCCTCCGGTCTCGGGGAAGCCGACTGCCCCTGCTGTTCCAGCACGACCAGCTCGATGCGGGACTGGTCGCGTCGCATGGTCCCGAACGACCGTCGCACCCGGATCGGGAGAGTCGAATTCCGCTGGACCAGCCAGCTGGCCTCCAGTTCGCCGTTGTGGCCGTTGACCGCCAGCACCCCGAAACCGCGGGAGACCACTGTGTCCACGACGACCTCGAGCGTGCGGCGGACACTGCTGACGGGCAGCGCGAACGCGTGGGCGACCCGGGTGCAGGACTCGTCGAGGTCGGCCGGTGCGACGCCGTCGAGACCGCGGTCCTCGCGCAGGCGTCCGCGGGTGGTGAGGTCGGCGCGGACGAGTCGTTCGATCTCCAGCTTCTCGCCGTAGATCGCTGCCCCGCGGGCGACGGCGAGGTCGGGGTCGTTCAGTTCCGGTGTCGTGCCCAGTGCGGCGGCGAGTTCCCGCGCGACCATCGGCATCCGCGACGAACCGCCGACCAGCAGGACACGGTCGACGGCTGACACGCCTCGGCGTTCGGCGGCGGCCAGGCATGACCGGGTGAGTTCGACGGTCCGGGCCAGCAGCGGACGGGTGAGTTCCTCGAGTTCGGCCCGGGTGAGCGTGATGACCGACCGGGCGCCGTCGTGGGCGACGATGACCGAGGTCGAATCCGACTCGGTCAGTTCGTGTTTGGCGCGCTCAGCGGCGAGGATGAGCGACTGCGAGCCGGCCGAGTCGTCGAGCGGGTCCTCGGCGTCGGGGTGTTCGGCGCAGAACGTGCGCGAGAGGTGCAGCGCCAACCGCTCATCCCAGTCGGCACCGCCGAGCTGGTGATCGCCGTCGACGGCGAGCACGGTGATCCGGCGGTCGGCGAGTTCGATGACCGTCGCATCGAAGGTCCCGCCGCCGAGGTCGTAGACCAGGACCGTCTCGTCGGGTGTGCCCTTGGCCAGCGGGTCGGTCAGGCGGCTGAAGCCGTAGGACAGAGCGGCGGCGATCGGCTCGGACAGGACCCCCGCGACCTCGAGGCCGGCATAGGTGCCGGCCTGGATCGTCGCGCGCCGCTCCTCGTCGCCGAAGTAGGCGGGCACCGTGATCACGGCCCGCTCGACCTGCTCGCCGGCGAACGCGGCGTCGGAGATCAGCGACTTGAGGATGAGTGCCGAGATCGCCGGCGCCGACCACGTCTGGCCGTGCGCGACGAAACGCCACTGGGCATCGCCCATCCGCCGCTTCACCAGGCTGCAGACGTTCTCCGGGTCGAGCCTGGCCTGCCGGCGGGCCCCTTCGCCGACGACGTGATCCGTCGGCGACGTCAGCAACACCGTCGACGGGGTGGTCGGTGCGCCGGTCAGTCCGACGATCACCTCCGGGCGGCCGTCGGCGTCGATCTTCGCCATCGCCGAGTTGGTGGTTCCGAGGTCGATCCCGATTACGCCCACGATCGGGGATGCTAGCAGCGCAGACGGTCTCGCCGGTCCCGGACGATCGGCCTGTGGAGTTGATTACGCTGGCGGAATGACGTCTCCGGAGGGCTCTGCGCCCGGGCGAACCGACGGGCTCGCGGAGCTGGGCGAGCAGGTGTCCGACCTCGCCCTCATGGTTGCGCGGCAGACCAGGACGATCGAGCGGCTCGTCGACGCCGCGAAGACCCCGTCCGCGGCGGCCGGGGTGGACTCCGCCCTGCTGGTCGACCTCTTCGCGCTCCACACCGACGCGGCGACGTGCGCGGTCTCGGCGTCGGAGGCCGACCGGCCGGCGTTCGAGCTGCTGCGCGCCGGACTGGAACGCCTCATCGTCGGCCGCGGGGGAGCGGTCGTCGCACCGCCGGCCGGGACCGACTTCGATGCCCGCACCATGGAGGCGGTCGACGTCCATCCGACCGACGACACCTCCGCGGACCGCACCGTCGCCGAGCTGCTCCGTCCCGGGCTGGTCGTCGGCGAGCGCTCGGTCCGGCCGGCGGCAGTGGTGGTCTTCCGGAGCGGTCAGTCCTCGGGAGACAGTGTCCGCCAGAGGAACTCGTAGGCCAGGGCCGATTTGAACGCGGCCTGCTTGTTGTCCGCCGCGCCGCCGTGGCCGCCCTCGATGTTCTCGTAGTACTGCACGTCGTGACCGGTTTCCTCCAGGCGGGCAACGAGTTTGCGCGCGTGACCGGGGTGGACGCGATCGTCGCGGGTCGACGTCGTGACCAGGATGGGCGGGTATGTCGCGTCCGCGTCGACGTTCTGATAGGGCGAGAACGGCTTCATGAACTCCCACTGTTCGGGGTCGTCGGGGTCGCCGTACTCGGCCATCCACGACGCCCCGGCCAGCAGGAGGTGGTAGCGCTTCATGTCGATGAGCGGGACCTGGCAGACCAGAGCGCCGAACAGCTCGGGATAGCGCGTCAGCATCACTCCCATGAGCAACCCGCCGTTGGAACCGCCCTGGGCGCCCAGCTGTGACGCAGTGGTGAGTCCGGTGTCGACGAGGGCACGCGCGACGGCGGCGAAATCCTCGTACACCTTGTGCCGTCCCGCTTTCTGCGCCTGGGTGTGCCACGACGGGCCGTATTCGCCGCCGCCCCGGATGTTGGCGATGACGTAGATCCCGCCGCGCTCGATCCAGCTCTGCCCGGCGATCGCGAGATAGCTCGGGGTGAGGGCATTCTCGAATCCGCCGTAGCCGTAGAGCAGCGTCGGTCCCTGGGACACGTCGCGCCGACGCACCACGAAGTACGGCACCTGCGTGCCGTCGTCGGACGTCGCGAAGTGCTGCTCGGCGGTCACCGCGTCGGAGTCGAAGAACGCGGGGCTGTGTTTGATGACCTCCGGAGCCCGGCCGCTCTGGCCGTGGAGCAGACTCGGCGGATCGGTGAACGACGTCGCCGACCAGAACACCTCGTCGCTCTCGTCGGGATCGGTGTCGAGGACCGAGACCGTGGCGAGGTCGGGCAGACCCGGCATGTCCACGGCCTGCCAGGTGCCGAGTTCGAGTACCTCGACCCGGGTGTGCACGTCGTGCAGCTTCACGATGATGAGATGCGAACGCGTGTAGGCGTAGTCGACGAGGCTCGTGTGCGCATCGGGCGCGAAGAGCACGGCCGCGTCGCGGTCGCCCGCCCGGTAGGCCTCGTAGTCGAAGGCCAGCAGTGTGCCCGGTGCGTGCGCGGTGCCGTCGATCTCCCACTCCGATCGCGTGAGCACCAGCAGCCAGTTCATCCGGACCCCGGCGTGCGCGTCGGTGGGCACGTCGAGCAACTCGGGGCGGCCGTCGCGCAGTTCGTAGTCGAGTGAGTTGAAGAAGTCGGTGGCGCGACCGACGAAGTGGCGTTCGAATCCCGGTGTGCTGTCGTAGCTCGCCCGCACTGACACGTCCCCGGTCTCGCCCGCGAAGACCGTCACGGCCTCCGACAGCGGGGTGCCGCGCGTCCAGCGCTTGACGATGCGGGGGTAACCGGAATCGGTCAGCGAGCTCAGCCCGTCCGGTTGCACGCCGAAATCCGTTCCGACATATACGGTGTCACGATCGATCCACCCGACGTCGGATTTGTTCTCCGCCAGCTCGAAGCCGTCGGCGACCCAGGTGCGCGACGGGATGTCGAACTCACGGACCACGGAGGCGTCGGCGCCGCCGCGCGAGAGGGAGATCAGCGCGCGCTCGTACTCGGGGCGCAGTACGGAGGCGCCGGCCCACACCCAGTTCTCGTCCTCGGCGCGTGCGAGTTCGTCGACGTCGATGAGGACATCCCAGTCGGGGGTGTCGGTCACGTAGGAGTCGTACGTCGTGCGACGCCAGAGGCCACGCGGGTTGGTCGCGTCGCGCCAGAAGTTGTACAGGTACTCCCCGCGGCGACGCGCGTAGGGGATGCGGTCGTCGGTGTCCAGGGCGGCAAGCGTTGCGGCCTCCAACTCGCGGAAGCGTTCCGACGACGTCAACGCCGCCACCGTGGGCTCGTTGTGCGCGCGCACCCAGGACAGCGCGTCGTCGCCGGTGACGTCCTCCAGCCACAGGTACGGGTCGGTGTCGGACGTGGGGGCGTCGTAGCCGTGCTCGGTCATGGCGTCCAAACTACGCGGGCGGCCGTCGCGACCGTGCTCCGCGCAGGAGCGCTCACGGTGTCGGCCCCGGCAAAACGCCCACTACAGGTTGTCCGCGCGGGGTATCGTGACGCAGCGACGTCGAGGAGACCCCCATGGCCACTGCCCATTCCGTTCCCGCCCGCTGTCCCGGCCATGAACCCCCGCGGACGTCGAGATGGGCCCGCCTCTCGATGGCCACCTGTTCCGTCGTCGCCGTGGTCGCGCTCGTCGCGGCTTGCGACAGCGGGTCGTCGGGCACCGGGGCGCCGCCGTCTGCATCGGAGTCTCTGGAGAACCCGAATGCCGTCGCCGCCGAACCGCTGCCGGCCGATGCGGTCGACAAGGCGGTCGGGCAACTCGACGACCTGGTCAACTCGATGATGGAGTCGACCAAGATCCCGGGTGTGGCCGTGGCGGTCGTGTCCGGTGGGGAGACCAAGTACGCCAAGGGGTTCGGCGTCAAGGACATCACGACCGGTGAGGCCGTCGACCCGAACACCGTCTTCCAGCTGGCGTCGGTGTCGAAGTCGGTGGGATCGACGGTGGTCGCGGCCGCCGTCACCGACAAGACGGTGACGTGGGAGATGCCGATCGTGGAATCGCTGCCGTGGTTCGCGCTCGCCGAACCGTACGTCACGCGCACCGTGACCGTCGGCGACATGTATTCGCACCGATCCGGTCTGCCGGACCACGCGGGCGACAAACTGGAGGACATGGGGTACTCGCAGCAGGAGATCATGCAGCGCATGCGCTTCATGCCGCTCGACCCGTTCCGGATCAGCTACGCCTACACCAACTTCGGGGTGACGACCGGTGGCGAGGCGGTGGCGGTGAAGGCCGGGACGGACTGGGCGACGCTGTCGCAGGACCTCATCTACGGTCCGCTGGGCATGACCAGCACCAGCTCCCGCTACGTCGACTTCGAGCGCCGGGCCGACCGCGCGGTGGGGCACATCAAGGAAGACGACAAGTGGGTCAAGACCCCGATCCCGCGCGATCCCGATGCGCAGTCACCCGCCGGCGGTGTGAGCTCGAACGTCAACGACATGGCGACGTGGCTGAAGATGGTGCTGGCGCAGGGCAAGCACAACGGCCAGGAGGTCGTGGCCCCCGACGCGCTGCTCCCGGCCCTCTCACCGCAGATCGTGTCGAGCCCGCCCCAGACGCCCGACAACCGCGCCGGATCGTACGGCTACGGCTTCAACGTCGGGGTGACCGAGGACGCGCGGACGCAGTTCAACCATGCCGGCGCGTTCGCGTCGGGCGCCGGCACGGTGTTCTCGATCCTGCCGTCGGCCGACACCGCAATCGTCGTCCTGTCCAACGCCGCGCCCCTCGGTGCGGTGGACTCGATCGCCGCCGAGTTCATGGATCTCGTGCAGTTCGGCGAGATCCGCAACGACTGGCGCGACCTCTACGCCAAGGCGTATGCGCCCCTGAGCGTGCCGAGCGGCGAACTCGTCGGCAAGGAACCGCCGTCGAATCCCGCACCGTCGCAACCACTGCCGTCGTATGTGGGTACCTACGCCAACGCGGTGTACGGACCGGCGGAGCTCGTCGAACGCGACGGGAAGCTCGTCCTGGAGATGGGGCCGGGCGGCGTCCGCAAGCACGAACTCACTCACTGGGACGGCAACACGTTCACGTTCGATCTGCTCAACGAGAACGCCGAACCGGGCTCGATCTCGCAGGTCACGTTCGACGGCCCGCGTATGACGATCGAGTACTACGACGACGAGGAGAGCAACGGCGAGTTCATCCGGCGCTGACGGTCAGCGGCCCGTCCGGCCGTCGACGCCCTCGCGGATGATGTCGAGATGGCCGGCGTGACGGGCGGTCTCCTCGATCATGTGGGTCAACGCCCACCGCATCGACGGGGAGGAGCGACGTCCGCTCGCCCTGGGCGCCGCCTCGGCGAGATCGGTGTAGGCGTCGATGACCTCGCCGGCCTCGGACACCGCGCGGCGGTACGCCGCCTGCACCGATGCCACGGTCTCGTCGTCGGGGCAGGTGAACGTCGCCTGCCAGTCGTCCGCGTCCTCGCCCAGGAAGAAGAACCGTTCGACGAACGTCAGGTGGCGGACCACCCCCAGCAGGCTGGTGCCCGACGGCACCGCGGCCGCACGGGCGTCGACCTCGGAGACGCCGTCGAGTTTGGCCACCGCGGAGGCGCGCAGATAGTCGAGGAAACCGACCAGCACCTCCTTCTCCGAACCGCCGGTCGCCGGTGGCGGGGTGTCCTTGCGACGGCGGGGAGGCATGGCCCCCACCCTACTGCTGTGCGGCCACCGGGTCGGGGACCTCGCCGGTCCGGACCGGGCATCGGGTGTGGGAGTAGATCGTCGGCATGCAGAGATTGCAGTGGACGCATTTCGACGTCGTCGACGGGTCGGCGGCGAGGCGCAGAGGTAGGTCGGGTTCACGTAGGAGCGCGCGCCCCATCGCCATGAAATCGAAGCCCTCGGCGAGCGCGAGGTCCATCGACGCCCGGTCGGTGACGCCGCCGAGGAGGATGAGCGGCAGGTCGACGGCCTTGCGGAGTTCTCGGGCGAGAGGCAGCAGGTAGGCGTCGTGGTAGCGGTAGTGCTTGAGGAAGAACGGTGCGAACGCCTTGAGCCCGTACTTCATCGCGCCGGAGAACGCATCGGCGAACTCTTTGCGAGGTGCCTCGCCGTGGAAGAGGTACATCGGGTTGAGCAGTGAACTCCCCGCGGTGGGTTCGATGGCGTCGAGGTGGCCGTCGGATTCCAGTAGCTGTGCCACCTCGCATGCCTCGTCGACGTTGAAGCCACTCAGCCTCGCCCGGCCCCGGGCCCGCGCCGCGGGCGAGCGCTCGTGGTCGACCCGGCCGACGCCGTCGAAGAGGTTGAGCTTCACCCAGATCGCAGCCTCGTCCCCGACCTCGTCGCGCACGCTCTCGACCACCTCACGGGCGAGGCGGGCGCGGTTGACGAGGCTCCCGCCGTAGGCGTCACGACGCCGGTTCAACAGCGGGGACAGAAAGCTGGAGATGAGATAGTTGTGGCCGCAGTGGATCTCGAGTCCGTCGAAGCCGGAGTCCACCGCGAGCCGTGCAGCCCGGCGGAACGTGGTCCGCAGGTCGGCGATGTCGTCGACACCGATCGCACGGGTCACCGACATCCCCATCGGCGCGGGTATCCGTGACGGTCCCAGGGAGGCGGCCCGGTTCGACGCCGAGTTCGCGACCGCGCCCGCGTGTCCGAGTTGGGCCGCCGCGAGCGCACCCTCGGCGTGGATGGCGTCGGTGAGTCTCCGCAACCCGGGAACCGCCTCGGGGCGCATCCAGATCTGGTGGCGGTCGGTGCGGCCCTCGGGCGAGATCGCGCAGTAGGCGACGGTACTCATGGCCACCCCGCCGGCGGCGACCTCGCGATGGAACTCGATGAGTTCGTCGGTCACCAGGGCGTCGGGCGTCATCCCTTCGAAGGTGGCGCATTTGATCAGCCGGTTCCGCAGGTGTAGCGGTCCCAGCCGGGCGGGGCTGAACGGTCCGGTGGTGGGGCTGTCCACAACGGGTCCTCTCACTCGTGTCTCACATGGCGGGTGCGGTCAATCCGGCGGTGACGAAGCCGGCCAGGGCCGTCACCGCGGCGGCGCTCAAGGTCTCCGTGCCGCCGAACCGCAGGAGGATCAGCTGGAAGGCGAGTGCCCAGCGTCGGCGCGCCTCGCTCGCGGTCAGGCCGGGGACGGCCTCGGCGAGCATGTCGGCGAACGGATCGAGATCGAACCAGCGCGATGTCCAGTTCGCGGTGGGATGGGCGAACACGAATCGTGCGAGCAGCCGTAGGTGCAGGTGTCCGGTCGGGTCGGACTGCAGGTCGACGAAGGGGGCCACCACGACGTCGACGACATGCGCGATCGGTGTACCGGCCGGGTCGAGGGAGGCGAGCGGGTCGGCCCACAGCGGACCCAGGCGAGACTCCAGCAGCGCGATCGTGAGGTCGTCCTTGGTGCCGAAGTGATAGTGCACCGCCGCCGGGTTCGCCTCGGCGGCCGCGCAGATCGCCCGGACGGACACCTTGTCGTATCCGTCGGCGAGGAAGAGACGTTCGGCGACGGCCAGCAGGGCGTCGCGGGTGGGCAGCGACGTCGAATCGCGGCGCTCACGACCGCGTCCGGCGCGCGTGGTCTGGGTCACACGTCGAGGAAAGCACAGTTCAGTCGATGTTTCAATCAATGATTGAATACGCAGGTTGCTACCGGCGAGTAGTGGGACACTCTGCGGCGACGGTCGGGCGCGACGTAGGCTGGCAGTCGTGGCTGAACACTTTCAAACAGTTGTATTGGGTGCAGGTCCAGGTGGGTACGTAGCCGCGATCCGGTCGGCTCAACTGGGCATGAAAACCGCCGTCATCGAGGAGAAGTACTGGGGCGGTGTGTGTCTGAACGTCGGATGTATCCCGTCCAAGGCCCTGCTGCGCAATGCGGAGCTCGCACACATCTTCAACCATCAGGCCAAGACCTTCGGCATGAGTGGGGACGTGTCCTTCGACTTCGGCGCGGCATTCGACCGCAGCCGCAAGGTCTCGGACGGCATCGTCAAGGGCGTCCACTACCTGATGAAGAAGAACAAGATCACCGAGATCGACGGATACGGGGTGTTCACCGACGCCAAGACCATCAAGGTGGGCGACCGGGAGATCACGTTCGACAACGTCATCATCGACACCGGGTCGACCGTCAAGCTGCTCCCCGGCGTCGAACTGTCGGAGAACGTGGTCACCTACGAAGAGCAGATCCTGACCCGTGAGCTGCCCGAGTCCATCGTCATCGTCGGTGCGGGCGCCATCGGCATGGAGTTCGGTTACGTCATGGCCAACTACGGCGTCGACGTCACGATCGTCGAGTTCCTCGACCGCGTGCTCCCCAACGAGGACGCCGACTCCTCGAAGGCCCTCGCCAAGGAGTACAAGAAGCTCGGCATCAAGCTGCTGACCTCCACCCGGGTCCAGAAGGTCACCGACAACGGCGACAGCGTCACCGTCGCCTACACCGACGCCAAGGACAAAGAGGGTGAGCTCACCGTCGACAAGGTCCTCATGTCCGTCGGATTCGCCCCGCGCGTCGAGGGCTTCGGCCTCGACAAGACCGGTGTCGAACTCACCGATCGCGGCGCCATCGCGATCGACGACTACATGCGCACCAACGTCGACGGCATCTACGCGATCGGCGACGTCACCGCCAAACTGCAGCTCGCGCACGTCGCCGAGGCCCAGGGCGTGGTGGCCGCCGAGACCATCGCCGGCGTCGAGACCATGACCCTCGGTGACTACCGGTTCATGCCGCGTGCCACCTTTTGTCAGCCGCAGGTCGCATCGTTCGGTCTCACCGAGGCGCAGGCCAAGGACGAGGGCTACAACGTCAAGGCGACCACGTTCCCGTTCTCGGCCAACGGCAAGGCCCAGGGGCTCGGCGAGACCGCGGGCTTCGCCAAGCTCGTCACCAATGCCGACACCGACGAACTGCTCGGCGGACACCTGGTGGGCGACAACGTCTCCGAGATGCTCCCGGAGATGACGCTGGCCCACAAGTGGGACCTCACGGCCAAGGAGCTGGCGCGGAACGTGCACACGCACCCGACCATGTCGGAAGCACTGCAGGAGACGTTCCACGGCGCTCTCGGGCACATGATCAACCTGTAGACGTGTGAGTGCAGACGAGCGGGTCCGGGAGTGGACGCTCCCGTGGCCGCTCGACCTGCGGGCCACGGTCGGCCTGCACCGGCGCGGTGCGGGCGACCCGGCGTTCGTCTACGCCAGGGACGGTTCGGTCTGGCGGGCGGTGCACACCCCCGACGGGCCGGGCACCCTGACGGTCGCCGTGCGGTCCGGCGTCGTCGTCGGTCGCGCATGGGGTCCCGGCGCGGACTGGTTGCTCGACCAGATGCCGGATTTCCTCGGTGCGCGAGACGATCCCGACGCCCTCGTCCCCCGCGATCCCGTTGTGCGAGAACTGGTGCGCCGCGCCGAGGGCCTGCGACTCTCCCGCACCGACCGGGTCTGGGAGGCGCTCGTCCCGGCGATCCTGGAACAGAAGGTCGTCGGCGCGGAGGCGTTCCGTGCCTGGCGATATCTGTTGCGCCGCTTCGGCTCTCCCGCGCCCGGACCGGTCCCGGAGACCATGCGTGTGCCGCCCGCCCGGCAGGACTGGGTGCGCATCCCGAGCTGGGAGTGGCACCGCAGCGGCATCGAACCGGTCCGCATGCGGACCATTCGCGGCGCCACCACCATCGACGTCGAACGTCACGCGCGAAAACTGACGGTGTTGCGGGGCGTCGGACAGTGGACCGAGGCCGAGACGCTGTCGCGGTCGCTCGGCGACCCCGACGTGGTCAACGTCGGCGATTACCACATCCCGAAACTGGTGGGACTCACGTTGATCGGCGAGGCCGTCGACGACGCGGGCATGCTCGAACTACTCGAACCCTATGCGGGGCAACGTCAACGAATCATCAGGCTGGTCGCGCGACGGGGCGTCCGGCCCGAACGACGCGGCCCGCGGATGACGGTCCGCGACTACCGGGACTTCTGACGCCTCGGGCCGCCTACGACGCCGTCTTGCGCGCCAGCACGAACTGCCCCTGACCGGTGATCGTCTGCTCGACGTCGTCCAGGCCCGCGCGTCGGAGGCGTTCGACGATCTCGTGGTCGTCGAAGATCCGGTACCCGCTCGCCCCGGCGAGCGGCCGGACGCCCGGGAACGAGGTGAGCGGCGTCGTCACCGAGGTGAAGACCACGATCTCGCCGCCCGGTGCGGTCACCCGCACCAGCTCGTCGACGACCGGAAGCGGGTCGGGGATCAGATAGAGGGCCGCCAGGCAGGTCACCACGTCGAAAGTGTTGTCGGCGAACGGCAATGCGTGGGCATCACCCCGCAGGAACGCGGCCCGCCCCACCGCGTTGGTCTGCGCGGCCCGCGCCAGCATGGGCGCGGAGAAGTCGATCCCGATGCAGCGACCGTCGCCGGTGAGTCCGTCGGCGATCTCGCGTATGTAATTGCCGGGGCCGCAGGCGACATCGAGGACCAACCGGTCACCCGGGCGGGCGAGGTAGGCGCGTAGTGCACGGTCGAAGTCGGCGGTGGAACGGCCGCCGAGGCTGAAGAGCCGGGTGAAGGTCGGCCGCCAGAGATGCTCGTAGATCTCGGCGAAGTACTCGTTGCGCATCAGGCGCTGCGCGATCGACTCCATGTCAGGGCTGTCGCAGTCAGGAGCGGGCGTCGCGCTGGACGCGCAGCGTGTGGATGGTGGTCGCGAGGCTGTCGTATTGACCGACGAGCAGGGTGAACCCGATGAGTTTCCGGTCGTCGAGGTGCCGGGACAACGCCTGCCAGGCGATGTCGGAGACGTCCTTGGTCTCGACGAGTTCGTCGACCGCGCGCAGGATCGCCCGTTCACGATCACCCCACCCGGCGTCGGGACCCGCCAGGATCCGGTCGAACTCGTCGGCGGTGATCCCGGCGCGTCGTCCGAGGCGCCGGTGATGGTCGAGTTCGTAGCCGCAATGCCGCAGGTGGGCCACCCGGATGATCACCATCTCGGAGTCCTTGCGCGACAACACACCGAACGGCATGAGGCGACTGCTGAAGTGGAGCCAACCGCGGAACAACCCCTTCGCGCGACCCAGGGTCGAGAAGATGTGCGCGTCGTCGACACCCATGACGCGCGCAGCCCCCCGCGCGAAGACGAAATTGACCGGCCCGAGCTCCCGGAAACCACCCGGTGCAACGCGAGGTGTGCCCATGGGCCCACGGTAGACTACGCGGACTATGACGCACACCACACGGACGTTCACCAGTGTCGACGAACTGAAGGCCGCGATCGGCGAGGACCTCGGCTCGGGCGAGTGGCTCGAGATCACCCAGGAACGAGTCGACGCCTTCGCCGATGCAACCGGCGATCACCAGTGGATTCACGTCGACCCCGAGCGTGCGAAGTCCGGCCCGTTCGGGACGACCATCGCCCACGGGTACCTGACGGTGTCGCTGCTGCCGATGATCGCGGGGAAGATCTTCACCGTCGAAGGCCCCAAGCTGGTCCTGAACTACGGCATGAACAAGCTGCGCTTCCCGAACCCGGTGAAAGTCGGCGCCCGCATCCGCTCGAACGCGGTGATCACCTCGATCGAGGAGACCCCCAAGGGCGTGAACATGGTCGTCACCAACACCGTCGAGATCGAGGGCGAGGCGAAGCCCGCGTGCGTCGCCGAGAACCTTCGCGTCCTCGTCTTCTGACCAGGGCGGCTCCTCGACGCTCAGCGGCGGCACTCGTCGACGGCCGGTTCGCCGCGTAGCCGGCGGTCGAGCCAGTCGAGGGCGACGGGGAAGCCGAGCAGCGCCGCGCTGACGTGTTCACCGAAGACCTCGCGGTAGGCCATGACCGCACCGAGGGCGCACTGTTCGCGGTAGAGGGCGCGGGCGCCGGCCGCGGGTATCCACCACTCGTGGGTCCCGTGGTAGATCAGCAGCGGGATCACCGAGGCGCGGTCGGCCATCGCGGTCAGCCGATAGATCCGCTCGGCGGTCGGCGACCGGAACGGGTCGGGATCACTCGAGAGCAACTGCATCGGCAGGAAGGTGCCACCGGCCACCGCCTCGGGGATCACGCACACGTTCTTCAACGGCGACGACGCGAGCCAACGCGCGGGCCGGTTCGCGAGGGCCAGGATCTCCGGGCGCTCGCGCGCGATGCCGACGGTGGCCGCGTGGAACAGGCCGGTCGCGAGGTTCGCGTTCATGCTCCCGACCAGCATGCGGAAGTCAGCCGGGACACCGCCGAGAGCCGCGCCGACGATGCGGTCGGTGAGCTCGCTTGCGTACTCGCCCAGTAGTTTCGCCGCACCGTGGGTGGCGATGGCACCGCCCGAGTACCCGGTCATGGCGATCCGACTGCGGCGCAACAATTCCGGGCGCACGTGGAGGGCCGCGCGGACGGCGTCGAGGATCACGTGCCCGGCGAGTACCGGCTCCGCGTAGGCCATCCGGGGTCCCTGGTGGTCGGGCACGAGCACCGCATAGCCCTCGTGCAGCGCCAGCTGGGTCGTCGGCGGGATCAGGTCGGTGACGCCCGTCGCGATGGAAAACCCGTGCGCGAGTGTGTATCCGGGTGTGCAGGCGGCACCGAGTGAGTCGATCGGCAGGTTGTTCACGAGCATCGGCGTCGGTGCCCTGGCCGTTCGACGCGGGACCAGCAGGGTCGCGGTGCCGAAGATCGGCGCCCCGACGGCATCGGTGCTGCGGAACTTGATCAGCGTCGCCGATCGGAGCGGTACCGTCACCACCGGCCCGGCGGCGGCGGTGACGTCGCGGGTGGCGATCACGTCTCCCGGGGCGCGTGAATCCAGGTCGGCCGGCCACCGGTCGAACATCGGGTCACCTGTCGGGGACGGCAGGATAGATTCGCGCAATTCGAGTGCGCGGTGGTCGAATCCGTCGGCCCGCGCACGAGGCGGGATCGTGCGAAGCCGAGGAATGGGCGGCGGTGGCACCGCGCGGTCGATCGCGCCTGCGACGGGCGGCGGCAGCGGCATCATGTTCGGCGGGTCCGCGGCCGATGGCCCGGCGGACAGCGAGCCGACGGCGGCCACCAGCAGCACGGCGACCACCAGCACGGTGGCCGTCCACACCGCCCGGCATCGAAGCGCGTGCCGGGTTCTCGTCATGGCGGTGCCTCCGCGTCGAAGAGCGCTTCGTCGGTGACCTTAGGACAGTAGACCCGGCGCGGACCTCCGTTGCGCATCGATGGTCGCCGCACCGAGACGCAACCGTGATGTGCGGCGCGATAGGCGGTTTCGCGTGTCACCCGACCGGACTACATGGGTGCCGCCATGGATGGTCGCTCCCGCGCAGGCCGTCGTCACCGACTAGCATTGGCGGAGGTCATCGCGGTTCGAGTCGTCAGAGGTGCTGCCGGGGGGCGGGCGACTCGACGATGGCCGAGGTGAGACGGGAGGTTGGCGATGCCGACCAGGGGTGTTCTTCGACGATCGGTCCGACGCGCAGCGGTCGCGGTGACGGCGACGTGTGCCGCCGTGGCGCTCCTCGCGGGCCCGACCGGGACGAGTGGTCCCGCCGACGCCGAGCCGCCCAATCTCACCGCGGTCCCGCCACAGTTGCCGGCGGACGTCGACGGCCTGATCCCGGCGCCGCCGGTCGCGAAGCTGTCGCGCATCCCGGAACGGTCCCGGATTCCCGGCGCCTCCCGTGAACTGCAAGAACTGCGCGAGGCGATCATGCCGTCGCCCAGTGGCGACCGGTTCTTCGACCACTGGCCGGCCGGTCTGGCCGCGCGGACACCCGGTGAGGTCCTGACCACGCGGTCGGTGACCCGGGTGGCGCAGCCCCTGGTCTTCGTCCCGCTGCGATCGGCGCGGCAGGTCAAGTTCCGGACGACCGACGCCAACGGCGCCCCGATGTTCGGCACGGCCACCCTGCTGGTGCCGGCCAAGGCCTGGACCGGGCAGGGAGACCGCCCCGTCCTGGTCAACAACTCGCCGATCGTCGCGCTGGGCACCAAGTGCACGACGGGCTTCACCTACGCGCACGGTTTCACCAACAACACGAACGAGACCGATCTCATCCCGCCGTTCACCCAGCTCGCGTTGGACCGGGGTTATGCGGTGCTCGTGCCCGACCACACCGGGCCCCGGATGGCCTACGCCGAGCCGTATGTCGCGGGCCACGTGATCCTCGACTCGTTGCGCGCGGCCGGCGCTCTCGACCCGGCGAACTTCGCCCGCGGACCGGTCGCCATGGTCGGCTACTCCGGCGGGGCGATCGCCACCCACGGCGCGGCCAAGCTGGCCGCGAAGTATGCGCCCGACATCGCCGGGCGGTTCGTGGGGGCGGCCATCGGCGGGGTGCCCGCCGACTACCGGACACTCGCCGGCGCCATGAACGCGAACCTCGCGTCCGGGGTCTTCCACGCCGCGATGCTCGGCGTCGCCCGGGAACGGCCCGAGGTCCTCCGGATGTCGAACCATCTGGCGAGATGGCTTGCGACGTCGGAGATCCGCAACATCTGCACCGATGACATGGGCAACCTCGGGATCGCTCACCTGCCGACGCAGCTCCTGTCGACCGACCCCGATCCGTTCCACTCCGCGATCGCCGAGGAGCTCTTCGAGGTCACGTCCATGTCGGATCTGAAGGCGTCGATGCCATTGCTGATCTACCACGGGCGCTACGAGTGGTGGGTTCCCGCAACCCAGGCACGGGCGCTCGCCGCCCAGCAGTGCGATCTCGGTGCGACGGTGACGTACCGGGAGTACGAGGCCGAGCACGTCACGGCGGCTGCGGTCGGGTTCCCGGACACCGCGACCTGGCTCGACGAACGTCTGCGCGGAGTGCCCGCTCGGGACGAGTGTCGATGAGTTGTGCTGCGGCCCTTCGCGGCTCGTCGACCTCGACGCGCTCCTTCGTCGCTTGCTCGGCCCGGCGGCTATCGCTCCTCGCACCTCAGGGAGCAGAGGGGGGTGGATCAGGGCGCGGCGGGGCGCGTTTCGGTGAGGCTCATGTACGGCGAGACGCTGCTGGTGTGTTCGTCGATGCGAAGTGACGCTCCGACCGCGGGGAACGCGCGCTGGGCGCAGTTGGTCCGCTCGCACACCCGGCAACCGGCACCGATCGGTGTGACATGCGCCTGCGGTCCGATCTCCAGACCGTCGGAGTAGATCACCCGCGCGGCGTGGCGCAGTTCGCATCCCATGCCGATCGCGAAGGTCTTGCCGGGCTGTCCGTAGCGGGTGGCGCGGCGTTCGACGGTGCGCGCAACCCAGAAGTAGTTCCGGCCGTCGGGCATCTCGGCGATCTGGGTGATGATCTTGCCGGGGTAGGCGAATGTCTCGTAGACGTTCCACAGCGGACAGGTGCCGCCACTGGACGAGAAGTGGAAACCGGTGGCGGACTGACGTTTCGACATGTTCCCGGCTCGGTCCACGCGCACGAACGACCAGGGGATGCCCCGCAGGTTGGGCCGCTGCAGCGTCGAGAGGCGGTGGCAGATCGTCTCGTACGAGACGGTGTAGAAGGCCGAGAGGCGTTCGATGTCGTACCGGAAATCCTCTGCGGCGCCGTGGAATTGGCTGTAGGGAAGGACGACTGCGGCGGCGAAGTAGTTCGCCAGACCGAGGAGTCCCAGCGCCCGGGCGTCCTCGCCGCTGAAGTTCGCCTCGTCGACCAGTTTGTCCAGGAGGTCCTGGTACTCGAGATAGCAGAGCTCGCTGGCGAGTTTGAACGTCCGCTGACCTGCCGAGAGCGACGCGGAGAACTCCAGACGCCGGGCCTCGCGGTCGAACCGGTGCAGGGTGTAGTCCCCGAGGTCGACGCGGCGCACGATGCTGATGCCGTGGACGCTCTCGATGCGGTTCATGATCTCGCGCCGGATGTCGGCGGAGTGCATCCGCATCCGGGTCGTCATCTCCTCGGCAACGACATCGAGCTCGTGAATGTAGTTGCGGCGCTGGTAGAAATAGTCCCGCACCTCCTCGTGCGGCGCGCTGATGGTGCCGCGCATGCTGCGGTCGCCCCGCTCGTCGGTCGCCGCCGCGAGCTGATCGGTGGCGACCCGGTAGCGGCGGTGCAGGTTCACCATCGCCTGGGCCATCTCGGGATGCGACGCGACCATCGCGCTGAGCCCCTGCGCGTCGAGTGCGCCGGGGGAGGCCTCCAGGTCGTCGTCGAGCAGCGCCTCACGCAGCTCGGCGACCAGCCGGACATCGTCCTGGCTGTCGAAGAACCCGGCATCGACACCGAAGGCCTCGGTGATCTTGGACAGCACCGACGCGGTCAGCGGACGGGCATCGTGCTCGATCTGATTCAGATATGACGCCGAGATCGACAGGGTCTGCGCGAGGGCAACCTGCGACAGGCCGCGCTCGGAACGCAATTGGCGCAACCGCGAGCCCACATAGGTCCTGCTCATCGTCCACCTCCCGGACAGGTGCTGCCGCGTCGCGCGTCGTTCCCAGGGTACGGTGACCGCGTGCTACCCCTCCTCGGCCGACGCCGCCCGCGGGCAGCGCTGGCCGCGTCGGTCGTGGCAGTGGCGCTCGGCCTCGCGGGGTGCGCGGGCGACCCGGGGGAGACGACGGCTCCCCGCGGTCCCGCCGATCTCGTGCTGTCCGAAGCCCAGCTGCCGCCGGGGTACACCTCCGCCCCGCTGTCGGTGGTGGATCTCGTCGCCGGGAACCGGGCCGCCATCGACGCCTCCCGATGGGTGCGCGTCACGCCCGAGTACTGCCGGCCCACCTCCGACGCCGCGCTCAACGACCAGCTGACCGCCGACAACTCGGCGGTGCTGGCCGCCCGTGACGGCGCGACGGGCACCCTCGTCGAACTGGTCACCACCGCATCGCGCGACATCGACGCCGACCGGCTCACCACGACCGGGCGCTGTTCTCGGACCACGACGGAGATCACCACCGGCAACCTGGCGGGCAGTCGGGTGCTCACGGTGTACACCGAACTGCCCCAGCCGGAGATCGACGGCGGGTTGCTGCCCGGGGAGCAGATGCTGCTCACGCGATCCGACGTCACGACGACCCTGCCCGACGGCGGTGTCCGGCGGCAGATCGGGTTCGCCGGGTACGCCGTGCTCGACCGGCCGGCATCCGGGCCGGTGACGATGCAGCTGACGGTGTCGGGTGCGACCACCCGTGCGAGCGATCCGCCGGCCATCCCGGTGGAGCCGATCGAACCGTCGGTGTTCGCGGATCTCTTCGAGACCGCCGTCGAGCGCGTCACCACACCCTGACGGCCACCGTCCGCTGTCCGCGGACGGTGCCGCACTGGTGTGATGGACATCACTTTCGGGTATCCGGCCGTCGAGGTCGGGGTCCGAGGGCCTCCGAGACCACGGATCGGCTCGACTACTCGTGAGTAGAAAATCCCAGTACGGACGTACTTTTTGGCGGAAGTAGACCCTGCGTTCACAGAATTATATTTGCAAACTTTGCAAACTGGTGGCGAAAAATAACCCATATTTACACGCTCCGAGGGTTGGACCTGCGGGTTTGTGTTGTGGCACCCTTGCTGAAGGCACCACCGATCCCAAGTCAACGGGTTCGCAAACTTCGGCCGAGACTGACGCCGATCGCGATCACACACCCCAGACGAGGACATCGGCTGTCTGTCAGCAGAGAGGTTCCGGCGGCGCGCCGGGCCGTCGCCCCGATCCGGTCCCCGGTCGGGACGAGCAGGACAACGAAAGCGAAGCAGCCAATGAGCAACGTCGGAAAGCCCCGTACCGCCGCGGAGATCCAGCAGGACTGGGACACCAACCCGCGCTGGAAGGGCATCAAGCGCGATTACACCGCCGAGCAGGTCGCCGAGCTCCAGGGCTCGGTCGTCGAGGAGCACACCCTCGCCCGCCGCGGCGCCGAGATCCTGTGGGACGGCGTGACCAAGGGCGACGGCAGCTACATCAACGCCCTGGGCGCTCTCACCGGTAACCAGGCCGTGCAGCAGGTCCGCGCCGGCCTGAAGGCCGTGTACCTCTCGGGTTGGCAGGTCGCCGGTGACGCGAACCTGTCCGGCCACACCTACCCCGACCAGTCGCTCTACCCGGCCAACTCGGTCCCGAGCGTCGTGCGTCGCATCAACAACGCGCTGCTGCGTGCCGACGAGATCGCCCGCGTCGAGGGTGACAACTCGGTCGACAACTGGGTCGTGCCGATCGTGGCCGACGGTGAGGCCGGCTTCGGCGGCGCCCTCAACGTCTACGAACTGCAGAAGGCCATGATCGCCGCGGGTGCCGCCGGTACCCACTGGGAGGATCAGCTCGCGTCGGAGAAGAAGTGCGGCCACCTCGGTGGCAAGGTGCTCATCCCGACCCAGCAGCACATCCGCACCCTGAACTCGGCTCGTCTCGCCGCCGACGTCGCCGGTGTCCCCACCGTCGTGATCGCCCGCACCGATGCCGAGGCCGCCACGCTGATCACCTCCGACGTCGACGATCGCGACAAGCAGTTCGTCACCGGTGAGCGCACCGCCGAGGGCTACTACCACGTGAAGAACGGCATCGAGCCGTGCATCGAGCGTGCGAAGTCCTACGCGCCGTACGCCGACATGATCTGGATGGAGACCGGTACCCCGGATCTCGAGCTGGCCCGCAAGTTCGCCGAGGCCGTCAAGGCCGAGTACCCCGACCAGCTGCTGTCCTACAACTGCAGCCCGTCGTTCAACTGGAGCAAGCACCTCGACGACAGCACCATCGCGAAGTTCCAGAACGAGCTGGGCGCCATGGGCTTCACCTTCCAGTTCATCACGCTGGCCGGCTTCCACTCGCTGAACTACGGCATGTTCGACCTGGCCTACGGCTACGCCCGCGAGCAGATGTCGGCGTTCGTCGACCTGCAGAACCGCGAGTTCAAGGCTGCCGAGGAGCGCGGCTTCACCGCCGTCAAGCACCAGCGTGAGGTCGGCGCCGGCTACTTCGACAACATCGCCACCACCGTCGACCCCAACACCTCGACCGCTGCTCTCAAGGGCTCGACCGAGGAAGGCCAGTTCCACTAGGAACTCGCCACCGTCGTGATCTAGGCGAACCAGGCAGGCGGTCCGCGGCTTTCGCTGCGGGCCGCCTGTTGGCGTATCCCGGGCTCGGCGCGTGCCCGGAGGGTCACCCATGTTCTTGCGAAATCGGTTCTTGCCGAGGACGCTTCCACCCGAGGAGCCGACATGACAAACCAGAAGATCTCCCGCGTCGGCGTGGTGGGGGCAGGACAGATGGGCGCGGGGATCGCCGAGGTGTGCGCGCGGGCCCACGCCGACGTGCTCGTCTACGAGCACAGCCGAGAACTCGTCGTCGCCGGTCGCGCCCGGATTCTCCGGTCACTCGATCGCGGTGTGTCGAGCGGCAAACTGACCGAACGCGAACGCGACCAGGCGTCGATGCGACTCCGCTTCACCACTGACCTGGGCGACTTCGCCGATCGCCACCTCGTGTGCGAGGCCGTCGTCGAGGACGAGGTGGTCAAGACCGAGATCTTCGCCCAACTGGACAAGGTCGTGACCGACCCCGGGGCGATCCTGGCGTCGAACACATCGTCCATCCCGATCATGAAGCTGGGCATGGCAACCCAGAACACCGCCCGCGTCATCGGCATGCACTTCTTCAACCCCGTACCGGTTCTCCCGCTGGTCGAACTCGTCACCACCCTGACGACCGCTCCGGAGATCGTCGAGCGCGCCGAGGCCTTCGCCCACGACGTGTTGGGCAAGCAGGTGGTCCGGTCGGCCGATCGATCCGGATTCGTCGTGAACGCTTTGCTGATCCCGTATCTGCTCTCATCCATCCGGATGGTGGAGAGCGGTGTCGCGACCGTCGACGACATCGACAAGGCCATGGTCCTCGGGTGTGCGCACCCGATGGGTCCCCTCAAGCTGGCCGATCTGGTCGGACTCGACACGATCAAGGCCATCGCCGACCGGATGTACGAGGAGTTCAAGGAGCCGCTCTACGCACCGCCTCCGCTGCTCTTGCGCATGGTCGAGGCGGGGCGACTGGGCAAGAAGGCCGACCACGGCTTCTACCGGTACGCCTGATCGACGCCGGTCCGGCGGGCCCTCTGGGGTGACGTGCGTCACGAGTGTTAGCAAGATGCTTGCATTTGCTAGCACAGCGTGGATACTGGTTATCGGAAACACCAATACCGATGGCGCCGCGGTTCCCTTATCTCGCGCGGTGTGAGCCGAATCGAATTGGCTTGCAACACCGACCGTTTCGAGGCGGCAGGCGACGGATTGTTCCGACATGCGCCCGGCGAAGTCGCCGAGATCAGCGAGACCGCATGTGCTGCAGCGCGATTGGTGACCCGACCGAAGGAGTCCACTGTGACCACCACCGAACGTAACTACGCCCCCCTCTATGCCGCCGTCGGCGCCGGCGACTACGCCTTCGCCCAGGTGACCGAGAAGCTGACCGAACTGCGTGAGCGCACCGAGGCTGCTGCCGAGACCGCCCAGTCGCGTCTCGAGGCCCGCTACGCCGAGACCAAGACCCTGATCACGGATCTGCCCGAGACCGCCCAGACGCGTTTCGACGAGGCCAAGACCCGCATCGGCTCGCTGTCCGAGGAGGTCCCGAGCGACCTCGACGAGCTGCGCGGCAAGCTGACCGCCGAGGAGCTCAAGCGCCTCGCCGACCCCTACGTCGAGAAGGCCTACGGCTTCTACACCTCGCTCGCCGAGCGCGGCGAGGCCACCCTCGAGCGCCTGCGCACCAAGCCGCTCGTCCAGGAGAACCTGTCGCGCGCCGAGAAGGTCTACAACGACGCCGTCGACCTGACCGAGGACGCCCTCGGCGTCGTGTCGACCCAGACCCGCCTCGTCGGTGATCGTGCGGCGAAGCTCGCCGGCCGTGCGAGCGAGCAGGTCGAGGACGTCGCCGTCGCGATCGAAGAGGCCGGCAGCAGCGTCAAGGAGCAGGCCGACGACGCGGCCAAGGAGATCGACGGCGCCGCAGGCACTGTCGAGGCCAAGGGCCGTGCCGCCAAGGCTTCGCCGGCCAAGAAGGTCGCCGAGGCCAAGGACACCCCGGTGCCGGCCGTGAAGAAGACCGCCGCCAAGAAGGCGCCGGCCAAGAAGGCCCCGGTCAAGAAGCCGACCACCGCGAAGTAAGTCGCACACAGTCGCATCCGGCAACGCCCCCGCTTCCGGCGGGGGCGTTGTCGTGTGTGGGGGGCGCCTTTGTCTCGGGACGAGGTCCCTGTCTCGCGGTGGTGTTTCCGTCCCGCGGTGCTGTTTCCGTCCCGCTGATGAGATCTGATCAGCGGGAGGGAAATGGGACCGCGGGACTCAGCTCATCAACTCGAACTTCTCCAGCCATGGCCGGAGCAGGCCGATGAAGGACCCGTCCTCGAGCATCGACCAGGTCCAGCGCACGACGACGGGGCCCAGCGCGCGGATCTCGTCCTCGCGCAGCTTCTCCTGCAGCACGACATCGGCCACCGTCTTCTCTGATGGCCGAAGGCGGCCGTATTTGACCATGCCGTCGAACTCCCCGACGAGCTTCGCCCCCCAGTCGAAGTCGACACGGTAGACGCCGCTCCGCGCACAGTACTCGCGTTGCAGTCGTGGAGCAGGCAGGCCGGCCTCGATCATCTGCGCCCGACTCCACGATTCGCCGACGCTTTCGGCCGCCCCATCGGCCAGTGCCAGCGCACGCCGAGCCACTCTGCCGCCCTGCCGACGACGAGAGGCGAGCATCCGCCCCATGAGCTCACGATCGGCGCCTGCCCGAAGTGCCTGGTCGAAGGCGGTGAGGGCTTGTGCGAAGTCGCCTCCGGCTGCTACATCGACAGCGGTTCGCTCGATTCTGGTGACGGGTATTCCGTCGACGACGGCGAGCTCGTCTGCCGTCAGGGTGGCGGCGTGGACGTGACGATGCGTCGCGATGAATCCGCCGGCCTTCTTGCCGTTGGTGACGTGGACGCGTTCGGTGGCGGGCTTCAGCAGCGGAATGCCGAGCACCGCGGCGGCCGAGACGTGACTCAGCGGCAACTGTGGTGCGCTCGCCGGCTGTGACGTGGCGATCGCGACAGACTTGAGGCGGTGCAACTCCTGGTCGCCTTCGTGCCCGGCGAAGTCGTCGGATGCCGGCACGTAGACGCCGGGGATGAGCCGGATCAGGTCCCCGGCGGATACCGCTGCAGCAAGCAGGTTGTCGGAGAAGGCCGCATCGAGTGCGGCGCCGCGACGGATCAGACCGTAGCGGTCCAGTGGGTAGCTGGTCATCTCTATTCGACGCAGCGGAGGGCGTCTCGGCTCCATCGGGTTTTCCCCAACCTTCCCGCGGTCCCGCTTCCGTCCCGCTGATCGGATCTCATCAGCGGGACGGAAACAGCACCGCGGGAGCGGGATTCGACGGGGGCGGTCAGGGCGTCCGGATGGTGAGGACCGCGAGCGCGCCGTCGTCGCTGCGGTAGGTGTGCGGAACGTCGGACAGCCAGTGCAGGGATTCGCCCGGTCCCGCCGCGCGTTCCTCGCCGGCGCGACCGGCCCGGAGATGGCCGCTGACGACATGTACGTGCTCGATGACGCCGGGCCCGTGCGCGGGCGACTCCCTGGTCCCGCCCGGGCTGACGCGCAACCAGAAGACCTCGGTGACCGAGCCGTCGTCGTGATGCTCGACGTGCAGCACCCGGGCGGCGAGGTGGGGGCCGGCGCCCTCGACTCCGGATTCCTCGCCCAGGAGGGCGGACAGCGGCACGCCGAGCGGACCGGCGATGGCGTACAGCGTGTCGAGGGTCGGATTTCGTTGTCCACCTTCGAGTTCGGACAGCGAACCCTTGCCGATCCGCGCTTCCCGGGCGAGGCCTGACAGGCTCAGGCCCCGCTGCTTTCGGATGGCGGAGATCCGGGCCCCGACCGCGCGTCGTCGATCCTCGCCGGGTGTCATCGTCCTCGTCTCGTTCCCGTCGCTGCCGACAACCACTGTTCTGTTTACGGAACGATACCGCTATGCTCGCGACATGACCAGTCCCGCGCCGCCGGCTCGCAGTGAGCCGATCATCGCCGGAGTCGTCACCTCGCTTGTTGGTTTCACCTCGTCGTTCGTCGTGGTGGTCACCGGCTTGCGGGCCGTGGGCGCCAGTCCGGCACAAGCGGCGTCGGGTCTGCTCGTGCTGACGATTCTGTTCGGACTCGGATCGATTGTGCTGTCGCTGCGCACCCGCCGACCGGTGACACTGGCGTGGTCGACCCCGGGCGCGGCACTCCTCGTGTCGGCGGGTGCGTCCTACGACGCCGGGTGGACGGCGGCGGTCGGGGCGTTCCTGGTGGTGGGGTTGCTGATCCTCGCGACCGGACTGGTCCCCGCACTCGGCGAACTCATCGGCCGGATTCCGACGCCGATCGCCCAGGCCATGCTGGCCGGCGTGCTGCTCACCCTCTGCCTCGCGCCGATGACGTCGCTGGCCGCACAACCGTGGTCGACACTTCCAATCCTCGTCGTGTGGCTCCTCGCGATGCGGTGGCTGCCCCGGTGGGCGCTGCCACTGGCCTTGGTCACCGCGCTGGTCGTGATCGGGGTCAACCTCGCCGTCGACGGATACGACGGTTGGGCGGGTGAGACGTGGTGGCCGCAGTTGGTCTGGACGACACCGGCTTTCGACGCGACGGCGATCGTCGGACTGGCGGTCCCGCTCTACATCGTCACCATGGCCTCGCAGAACGTTCCCGGGGTGGCCGTGCTCAAGTCCTTCGGCTACGAGACGCCCTGGCGTCCGGCGATGTTCGTGACCGGCGCGGGAACCGTACTCGGAGCGCCGTTCGGCGGACACGCCATCAACCTCGCGGCGCTGTCGGCGGCACTGGCCGCGGGTCCGGAGGCGGGCGCCGACCGATCACGGCGATGGATCGCCGGTGTGGCGACGGGGTCGACGAGCCTCGTACTAGCGGTGCTGTCGGGTGCGCTGGTCGTCGTCACGGCGATCGCGCCGGACGGACTGCTCGAAGCCGTTGCGGGACTTGCGCTCCTGGCCACGTTCGTGGCCGCGATCATGGGGGCGTTCGAGAAGCCGGAGTTCCGCATTCCCGCGGCACTGGCGTTCGTGACCGCGGCCGCGGGCGTTACCTTCGGGGGGATCGGTGGCGCGTTCTGGGCGCTTGTCGTCGGGTTGGCGGCGCACGGGCTGCTCAGTCGGCGCCCGGTTCCTGCTCCCTGAGGTGCGAGCGAAGCGAGCCACGAAGGGCCTGGCGAGGCACGTCACCAAGCCCTTCGTGGCTCGTCGCTTGCGCTCCTCGCACCTCAGGGACCATTTGGTGTGCGGCTCTTTCGGATTGGGGAGCGGAATTCAGTCCGCGGCGGCGAGTCGTCTCTTCTCGGCCTCGACGTCGAAATCGGCGACAGGCCAGTCGAGGTCGAGGCGAGTGAGCGCGTCGATGAGCAGTTCGCACACCGCGAGGCGCGCGAACCACTTGCGGTTCGACGGGATGACGAACCACGGCGCGGAGTCGCGGTCGGTCAGGTCGAAGATCGCCTGATATGCCTCGAGATAGGCGTCCCAGTGACCGCGTTCGTCGACATCGCCCGGGTTGTACTTCCAGTACTTGTCCGGTCGTTCGAGGCGCGCAGCGAGGCGGCTCTTCTGCTCGTCCTTCGACACCACGAGGCAACACTTGACGACGGTGGTCCCGCCGGCGACGAGTTCGGACTCGAACTGGTTGATCAGGTCGTAGCGTTTCTCCCACACCGACTGCGGGACGAGATCGTGCACCCGGACGGGGAGGACGTCCTCGTAGTGCGACCGGTCGAAGATCCCGATCCGGCCCGCGGGCGGCAGGGCGCGGTGGATACGCCACAGGAAGTCGTGCTGCAACTCCTCTTTGGTGGGTTTGCCGAACCCTTTGATCGACAGGCCCTGCGGGTCCATCATCCCGCCGACGTGGCGCACGATGCCGCCCTTGCCCGCGGTGTCCATGCCCTGCAACACGAGGAGGACCGAACGGTGGTCACCGGCCCGGCCGTTGGCGTACAACAACTCCTGCAGGTCGGCGAGCACCTTGCCGCGCTGCGCGAGTAACTCTGTGCCGAAGTCCTTGTCGCCGTCAAAGCCCGGCGTCGTCTCCGGATCGAACGACGCGATCGGCCCGATGGCCCCGACGCGCAGGGCATCGGCGGCGGGCGTGGTCCAACCAGCGGTCATGGGGTCCTCTCGGGGTCGGATGCGGGTGCCGGCTCGGCCGGGGGTGGGAACAGCGGCCCGCCACCGAACGCCGTGCGATGTGAATCCGGCGGCGTGCCATCGTTGTTCACGATCCCATAGGCGGAACCGAGTTCGGCGGTGACGAGCGTGCGGCCGCTGAGGTCGGACAGCCCGGGATCGCCCGCGAGCCGGGAGATGACCCGGCCGACGAACTCGGGATCCTCCGCCCGGGCGAGTGAGAAACCGGCGAATTCGTCGACGCCCAGCGACAGCAACAGCTCGGTGCGGATCAGGCCGAGCCACAACGAGATCGAGCTGACACCGGTGCCCCGCAGCTCCACCGCCATGTCCGCGGCCATCTTGTCCAGGGCGGTCTTGCTCATCCCGTACAGGACCGAGTGCAGATGGCCGCGCGAGCCGAACGACGAGATGTTGGCGATGAGTCCGCGGCCGGCGTCGGTCATGAGCCGGGCCGCGTGCACCGAGGCCACGTAATGCGCTCGCAGTCCGACGCCGATCAGGGTGTCCCAGTCGTCGACCGGTCGCTTCCAGAACGGGTCGGAGAACCCGCCGAAACCCTTCGGCGCGGCCCACGCGTTGTTGACGAGAAGATCCAGACCTCCTGCGCCGAAGGTGATCTCGTCGAACACCGCGGCCACCGCGGCGTCGTCGGTGTGATCGCAGGGCAGCGCGCGGGCGCCGTCGGGGCCGGTTCCCTGTCGCGACGTGACATACGTCGTCCACCCGTCGTCGATGAGCGCACGAGCGATGCCGTACCCGACGCCGCGACTGCCGCCGGTGACGAGAGCGACGCGCGTCATCAGGCGCCGGGGGTCCCGGAGGCGGGATCGGCGGGCAAGGGGTCGGCGGGTGGGGGATCGAAGAGCGCAGGCGGCGCCGCCAGGAACTTCTCCCGGGACCCGTTGACCTGCCAGACACCCACGACCGCGCTCCAGACCATCATGGTCAGATAATCCACGACTTCGTCGGCGCTGAGGGTGCGTTTGGTCATCCACCAGTCCACGACGTGCTGGATACCGCCCACTAGCGCGTGCGACCAGAGCTCGGCGCCGGTGGTGTCCGCGCCGCGTTCGGCCATCCGCAGCTGAATGTTCCCCATCACCAACTGGGTGACCAGACGCACCGAATCGGCGGGCGCCGGAGAGGAGGTGGGCGAACTGGCCAGGGCGAACCGGTACAGCTGCGGTTCGTCGTCGACGGCGTGCACGTACACCCCGATGATGGTGTGGGTGAGCGTGTACTCGTCGAGATCGTCGGCGATCGCCTCGGTCAGTCGCGGGTAGATCGTCGTCTCGAAGAACCGGACCGTCGTCGCGACGCCGAGGTCACTCTTGTCGGCGAAGTAGCGGTACAGGACGGTCTTGGAGACGCCGATGTGGGCGGCGATCTCGTCCATTCCGACGTCGGCGCCCAGTTCACGGACCGCGGCGATGACACCGTCGGTGAGTTCGGTGCGTCGGGCGAGCTTGTGCTTCTCCCACCGCTGTTTGCGACCGTCGGGTTTGGCGCCGGTCTCGGCGACCGACTCGGTGACCGTCGTCAGGACCTGTTCCAGCCCGCGCGTCACGTTGGCCGCGGCCGCCACTGCGGCGCGCGCGGCCGCGGCGGGATTCGGGCGGTTGGCCATCACGCAGCCAGCGTAGTCGCTCGATGGGTGACACTGGTTCCATGGCATCGACAGTCATCCCAGGAGTCGCCGGTCAGCACGACGGTCCGCCGGCCACGGCGTCCGCGCCCGGATTCGGCGGGAACAGCGCCGGCGACGAGGGCAGACGCAGGGACCTTCGCAAGATGAAAGCGGTGGCCACCGGCTTCCTGGTCTTCGCCGCGATCGTGTATCTGTTCACCCGCTACCTCGAGCATCGCGACGGCGCCGACGTCGCGGCCTGGGTCGGCTACGTCCGCGCGGCCTCCGAAGCCGGGATGGTCGGCGCGCTGGCCGACTGGTTCGCGGTGACCGCCCTGTTCCGCCACCCGCTGGGCATCCCGATCCCGCACACGGCCCTGATCCGCAAGAAGAAGGACGACATCGGCGAGCAACTCGGCGGCTTCATCGAAGAGAACTTCATGACGCCCGATGTGGTGGTGTACCGAGCCGAGCAGCTGGATCTGCCCCGACGGTTGTCGACGTGGGTGGCCGACCCGCGCAACGCGCCGCGGGTGAGTGGCGAAGCCGCCCGAGCGATCAAGCTCGCCGCGGAGATGCTGCGCGACGAGGATGTCGAACAACTCATCCAGGCCGCGTTGAAGTGGGCGGCCGAACCCCAGTGGGCGCCGCCCACCGGCCGCATCCTCGAACAGCTGATCGCCGAGGATCGTCTGGAGCCGGTGTTCCAGCTGCTGTGTGACCGGGCTCATGAATGGGCGGTCGGCAGCCAGGATCTGATCGATCGGGTCGTCGACCGGGACGGACCCCAGTGGACGCCGAAGTTCGTCAACAGTCTGGTGGGGGACCGGATCTATCGCGAGCTCGTCGACTTCACCTACAAGGTGCGAGTGGATCCCGATCACGAATTACGGCGTGCCATGCACGAATTCGTGGAGAAGTTCGCCGACGATCTGCAACACGACCCCGAGATGATCGCCAAGTTCGAGGCTCTCAAGCTCGAACTGGTCGGGCGCGACGAGGTGACCGGTGCCGCGTCGACGGCGTGGCAGACCGGCAAGGCCGTCATCGAGGAGATGCTGTCGGACCCGAACAGCACGCTGCGGAACACGTTGTCGGACTCCATCATCCAACTCGCGGAACGTGTCCGCGACGACCGGCCGCTGCAGGAGAAGATGAACGGTTGGGTGGCGCGGGTCGCACACCACGTCGCGGCGAACTACTCACAGGAGATCATCTCGGTCATCACCGAGACCGTGCGCGGCTGGGATGCCGATGACACGAGTCGCAAGATCGAACTGCAGGTCGGCCGCGACCTGCAGTTCATCCGGATCAACGGCACCGTCGTCGGCGCACTCGCCGGGCTCGTCATCTACTCCACCTCGGTGCTGATCTTCTCCTGACGCATCGTCCGCGGCGTCGAACCGGGAGTTTGCTGTGTGCTTGCACGGGCTAGCACTGGTGTTGATACTGGGAGAACGGGCCGAAAGTCGGACACATCGCCGAACGTCGGGCCCCACCATGAGAACGGAGCGTTGATGCAGTCCGAGAAGGATGAAGCGTCCCCCGACGCGGACCGCGCCTCGGCCGCCGACTCCGGCGCACCGGGTGAAAGCTCCACTGCTGACCGCGTTTCCGGCGTCGAGGTGGCCGGCGACGACCCTGATTCGACGACCCCCATCGCGGTGGAGGCGGTCGAGGCCGTCGCCAACGCGGCCCAGGACATCGGTGCGTTCATTCGGTCCCAGCGGGTCGCGGGCAAGGTCTCGCTGCGCCAGCTCGCCGAGCGGGCGGGCGTGAGTAACCCCTATCTGAGCCAGATCGAACGCGGCCTGCGGAAACCGTCGGCGGAAGTGCTCGCCCAGATCGCCAAGGGTCTCCGCGTGTCGGCCGAGGTCCTGTACGTGCGGGCGGGGATACTCGAAGAACGGCCCGCGAGCCCGGTCCGTGATGCTCTCATCGCAGATGACTCCATCAACGAACGTCAGAAGCAGATGTTGCTGGAGATCTACGAGTCGTTCCGGAAAGAGAACACGATCGAGTCGACCGGCAAGGAGTAGTTGATGAGCGAGAACCCGTTGACCACAGCCGTGGGGCAGGTGGCTGCCTTGCTCGCAGACGTACGTGAGCGCGGCGAGGCCGCGAGCGAGCAAGCCCAGACGAGGCTCGTCGAGACCGTCGGGTCGACCCAGGCGAAGGTCGCCGACGCGCAATCCAAGATCGCCGAGACCGTCGAGAACACCCAGTCGAAGCTGGTCGAGACGGTCGGTTCGACACAGTCCAAGCTCGAGGCGCGGATCACCGGTTCGCGGGACGACGCCCAGGCCCGGATCGACGAGGCGCTCGCCACGGCACTGGCCATCTTCGAGGAGGCGAGGACCAAACTGTCGGCGCTGCCGGTCGAATTGCCCGCCGAGATCGAGGATCTGAAGGCGCGGTTCTCCCCGGAGGAGCTGCGCAAGGTGGCCGAGGCGTACCTCGCGGTGGCCGCGGGACTGCTGACCGCGCTGGCGGAACGACGCGACGAGGCGGTGGAGAAGCTCAAGTCACAACCGCTCGTCGGCGAGAACCTGCCGAAGCTCGAGAAGGTGTACAACGACGCCGTCGGTCTCACCGAAGACGCGCTGGGGACGATCTCCGAGCAGACGCGGGCGGTCGGCGAACGTGCGCTGAAGCTGGCGAACCGGGCCGACGACGCGCCCCGCGACGAGAAGCCACGCATCGAGCCGCCGGTGAAGTCGGAAGGCGACATCGTTCCGCCGGCGAAGGCCGCGACGAAGGCGGCACCGGCGAAGAAGGCGGCACCCGCCGAGAAAGCCGCGGTCACGACGGCGCCGGCCAAGGAAGCGGCGAAGAAGGCATCGCCGGCGAAAGAAGTGGCGAAGAAGGCCCCGGCGACGAAGACTCCGGCGACCAAGGTCCCGGCCAAGAGTTCGCCGGCCAAGAAAACCCCGGCCAAGAGCGCTCCGGCGAAGAAGGCGGCGGCAAAGGAGGCGGCGACGAAGACGGCGGCGCCGGCCAAGGCGCCCGCCAAGAAGGCCGCCGCCGTCAAGGGTCCGGCCGAGCGGGCTGCCGCGAAGGCCGCCGCCAAGAAGGCCCCGGCGAAGAAGACCCCGGCAAAGAAGACTCCGGCGAAGAAGGCTGCGACCACACAGACCGCGGCCACGAAGACCCCGGCGAAAAAGGCCGCCGCGAAGCAGACCCCGGCCAAGAAGGCTGCTGCCAAAAAGGCCCCGGCGAAAAAGGCGTCTCCCGGCGCCGAATAATCGTCGACGGGCCGGGTGACCGCACCGCGTCGTAGGGTGTCGCAGCAAACGGCACTCGCGCGACTACAGTGTTCGACGTGGACTTCTTCAGCGTAATGGCCTACGGCCAGAGTCTGATCATGCTGACCCTCACGGTGGTCGCGGGCATCGCCTCGACCGTCGCGCTCATCCACGCCGCCATCCAGCGGCCCGACGCCTTCCCGGCGGTGGATCGGCAGAGCAAGGTCATCTGGGTCTCGATCCTCGCCGCCGCGACCCTGTTCATCTGGTTCTTCGGTGCGGTGAACTTCCTGGGCATCATCGGAGTGGTCGCGATGCTCGTCTACCTCGTCGACGTACGCAAACGGGTCGACGACATCCAGGGCAAGTCCTGGTTCAGCAAAAGGGCCTGACGCATCGTGGCGGAGTATCGGATCAACGACCTGGCGGAGGCGTCCGGGGTCAGCGTTCGCAACATCCGGGTCTATCAGGACCGCGGACTGTTGCCGCCGCCCACCATTCGCGGACGCGCCGGTTGGTATTCCGACCAGCACCTCGTCCGGCTGAACCTGATCTCGCGCATGCTCGAGCGCGGTTACACCTTCGCCACCATCAGTGAGCTGCTGCACGCGGCGCATCACGGCATGCGGGTGGAGCAGATCCTGCGCGGCACACCGAAGGGCGGCCGGTTCCGCAACTTCAAGCGCGCGGCGACGATCACCATCACCGAGTTGCGCAAGACGCTGAACGCCAGCGACCGGTCGATCGCGCTCAGCCAGAAGCTCGGACTGCTGGCGAAGGACGGCGCGCACTACGCGATTCGCAACCCGGAATTGCTCGAGGGGGCCGAAATCCTGGTCAAGAGTGGGGTCGACATCGATGTCCTGCTCGACCGGTGGGTCCGCGTTCAGGAAGACCTCGAAGATGTCGCCACCAGCTTCGTCTCGATCATCACCGACAAGTACTTCGACGAGAACCTCCCCGACCTGGGCGAGGCCGGCGTCAGCGAGATGGCCGACCTCATCCAGACGGTTCGGCCCATCGCCCACGAGATCGTCGAGACGACGTTCCGCAAGGCGCTCGACGAGCAGATCTCCAAGGCGATCGGGGAGGCGGCGACCTACTTCGACGCCGAGGTGCCCCCGCCGGTCCTGCCCGCCGACGAGGAGTCAGAGCCGGCACAGGCGGACTGTGAGACAACGGACGTTGGTACATTGAACCCCGAGACGGGGCGCTGAGCCGGATTCGGTGCCTTGCAGAGGACCAGTGAGGTCCTCGACAGGTGAGGAGTGCCGGATGAACACGAAGTCAGTGGCCAGTGCGGGCAGCGTTGCCACCGCGATCGGGGCGGGCGTGGTCGCGCTGGGGATCGGAACCGTCTTCGCGCGACTCGCGCGCGAGGCACTGCAGGCCGAATTCGCCGTCGACGACGGCCCGGACGATCTCCTCACCCGCCCGGACAACGCCCCGCAACGTCTCGAGGTCCCGACCGCGGACGGGGCCCGTCTCAATGTCGAGGTCTACGGTGACCCCGACGGCCCCGGCGCCGACGACACCGGCGACGTCATCGTGATGGTCCACGGCTGGACCTGCAACACCGCCTACTGGTACCCGCAGATCAACCACCTGGCCGCCTCCGAGGGTGGCTCCCGCCGGGTCGTCACCTACGACCAGCGCGGCCACGGTGGCAGTGAGCGCGGCCACCGCCGACCGACCGTCGCCATGCTCGGTGAGGACCTCGACGCGGTGCTCGAGGCGGCAGTGCCGCCCGGGCGCCGCGCGATCCTGGTGGGACACAGCATGGGTGGCATGACCATCATGTCGTGGGCGGCCCAGTATCCCGAGAAGGTCGGATCGCTGGTGTCGTCGGTGGTGCTGGTCTCGACCGCCGCCAAGGCGGTCATGGACAACCACCTGCTGATCCCGGTCGATCTGCCGGTGTACGCCAAACCGTTCGCGCCGGCCGCCGCGAAGATGATCACCTCGGTCCCGGTTCCGATCCCGAAGACGTCCTACGGCGTCCGCTTCTCGCACTACATCGCGCTGGGGCCGCACGCCCGCCGGGCGCACGTCGAGCTCGTCGACGAGATGATCGGCTCGTGCCCGCCGCGCGCTCGGGCCGGATGGGGTTCGGCAATGGGGAAGCTCGACGTGACCGCCGGACTCGAGGCGTTGACGGTGCCGACCACCGTGGTCGTCGGCACCGAGGACCGGCTCACCCCGCAGGTACACGCCGAGCAGATGGCGGAGGTGTTGCGGCGCAACGGCTCCCTGCGCGACCTGGTGGTCTACGAGGGTGTCGGACACATGTCGAGCATCGAGGCCGCCGAGCGCTTCAACGCCCTGCTCGACGAGGTCGTCGCCGAGAGTTCCCGGGAGACAGCGGATCTGAAGGACAACCAGTCGGTCTGACCGGTCCTTCCCGTCACAGACTGCAGTTGACCAGAACCGGCTCGGGCCGCAATGTCACCCCGAACGCCTCGACGACGCCGTCGCGGACCTCGCGAGCCAGATCGAGGAGCTGGGCGGTGGTCGCGGCGCCCCGATTGGTCAGCGCCAGAGTGTGCTTCGTCGAGAGTCGGACCGCCGCGTCCGGGCCCGGGTGCCCACGGTGGAAGCCTGCCCGTTCGATCAGCCACCCGGCCGACAGTTTGATCGCCGCGTCGGTGTCATCGGTGCCTGCGCGATAGGTGGGGATCGCGACATCGTCGCCGACGCGCGCCGCGATCCGGTCGAGCACCGCCGGGGCGTCATCGCCCGGCACGATCGGGTTGGTGAAGAACGAGCCGGCGCTCCAGGTGTCGAAGTCCGTCGTGTCGAGCACCATGCCCTTGCCCGCGCGCAGGTCGAGCACGGCTGCACGCGCCGTGGCGGCGTCGACCCGATCGTCCGGTTCGACCCCCACGCGGGTCGCGAGTTCGCGGTAGCGGATCGGCTGGCTCACGCGATCGTCGTTGAGCCAGAACGAGACCGCGACGACCACGAAGTCGTGCCGGTGCTTGAGATTGCTGGTCCGGTAGCCGAGACCGAGCTCGGTGGGGGAGACCCACCGCAGGTTGCCGGAGCGTCGATCGAGGACCTGAACCGATCGGAGGATGTCGGCCACCTCGACGCCGTAGGCCCCGACGTTCTGCACCGGGGTCGCCCCGGCCGCGCCGGGGATCCCGGAGAGGCACTCGAGCCCGCCGAAACCGGCGTCGACCGTCGCGGCGACCAGCTCGTCCCAGCCCACGCCGGCGTCGGCGACCACGTGCGGCCGTCCCGACTCACGGCCAGAACCGAACTCGACGCGGCCGCTGGCGAGTACGACCGCCGTCCCGTCGAACCCGGCGTCGCCGATGACGAGGTTGGAACCGCCGCCGACGACGAGGACCGGCTCGGACCGTGCATCGAGGTCGAGGATGGTCTCCACGATGGTGCGGGTGTCTTCGCAGCGGATGATCTCGCGCGCGGGCCCACCCAGGCGAAGGGTGGTCAGCTCGGCGAGGGGCGCGCTCAGCGGCGCCTGCGTGTCGGTCACGTCCTCAACGTTAACCGGCGGGCGGTAGCGTTCTCTCCATGGCGAGCAAGCTGCAGCACACGGTGTCCTATCCCTTCTCCACCGCGCGTCTGTGGGCGATCTACACCACCGAGAAGTACTGGCACGACCTCGTCGAGCGCATGAACTCCGGGCACGGGCATGTCGAGAAGGTGACCATCAGCGAGGACACGGTCACCGTCGAGATCCAGCAGGGCATTCCCGCCGACAAGCTGCCCTCCGCGGTCACCAAGGTCATGCCCGGCGACCTCCGAATCCCGCGCAAGAACACGTACCGCCTGGTCGGCGACCGGATCGAGGGGGAGACACATGCCACGGTCGAGGGGGCGCCGGTGCCGGTCGACGTCACCGGCACCACCGTGACGTCGGGTGACCCGGCGACCACCGACAACCGCGCCGAGGTGTCGGTGAATCTCCCGCTGTTCGGCGGGAAGATCGAGAAGTCGGTGGTCAGCGAGCTGTCGGCGCTGCTCGACGCCGAGCGCGGACACACCGTCGAGTGGGAGACCGAGAATCCGCTGACGTAGCCTGGTCTGCATGGCACGACGGCTCAGCTACTCCGCTCGGTACACGCAGTCCGCGGAGAAGCTCTACCAGGCCCAGAGCATCAAGCAGTACTGGGACGACATGATGGCGGGCTTCCAGATGATCTCCCCGCATTGCGAGGTCGATTCCTTCGTCTCCGACGAGACGGGTATCCGGGTGGTCCTCAAGCAGACGATCGGGCGCGACCAGCTGCCCGCGCTCGCGCAGACGGTGATGAAAAAGGACATGGTCATCACCCGCGAGGAGACCCTGGGCCCGTTCGACCCGGACAACACCAAGGGCACCTACAACGCCTCGATCCCGGCGGGACCGGGCAGCCTCAACGGCTGGCAGGAGCTGTTCCCCACCGAGAACGGTGGCTGCACGATCCGCCGGACCAGTGAGGCGAAGGTCTTCGTCCCGTTCGTCAACGGCAAGCTCGAGCAGATGATCCTGATCAACCTCGTCGACCTGTTCCGCGCCGAGGCCGAGTACGCCAAGGACTGGGTCGACAAGAACTTGTGATCCGAGCCGGCCGCCCGTCCGTCAGGTCCGAGCGCATCGAGCACAGACCGCAGGGCCGGGTCACCCGGGGCACGACGAACATCAACCGGCTCCGGCGGGTGGACCGGTGGATGGTCCACTCCCCGCGGGTGCGTGCCGCCCTGGACGTGCCCCGGCCGCTGGTCGTCGACCTCGGCTACGGTGCGCGTCCGGACACGACCGTCGAGATGGCCGAACGGCTCCGCGCGGTCGCCCCGGATCTGGAGATGGTCGGTCTCGAGATCGACCCCGCCCGCGTGGTCGAGCCCCGCGCCGGCGTGCGGTTCGGGCTCGGCGGCTTCGAGCTGGGCGGCCTGCGGCCGCGCGTGGTGCGTGCGTTCAACGTCCTGCGCCAGTATGACGAGAACGAGGTCGACGACGCATGGGCACGAATGCGCTCCGCGCTTGCGCCGGGCGGGGTCATCGTCGAGGGCACGTGCGATGAGATCGGCCGACGGTGCAGCTGGGTCCTGCTCGACGCCGACGGGCCGGTGAGCTTGACCCTCAGCTGGGCGCCGGAGCATTCGGACCGTCCGTCGGACCTGGCCGAGCGACTGCCCAAGGCGCTGATCCATCGCAACGTGCCGGGTGAGCGGATCCATACGCTGCTGGCCCTGGCCGATCAGTGCTGGGACATCGCCGCGCCGCTGGCGCCGTACGGCCCGCGCGCCCGGTGGGTGCATGCGGTCGGTCTGCTGCGCGACCGTGGGGTCGACTGCGAGGTGCCGCGGCGCCGCCTGTCCGACAACGTGCTCACGGTTCCCTGGGAGACCGTCGCACCGGCTGGATAATGTGGCCGTCATGCGTGTCGCGATGGCCCAGATCAGTTCGACCGACGACCCCACCGCCAACCTCGAGACGGTGCGTGCGGCCACCGCCGACGCGGCGTCACGCGGCGCCGAGCTCGTCGTCTTCCCCGAGGCCACGATGTGCCGGTTCGGGGTGCCGCTGAAGCCGGTCGCCGAGGATCTCGACGGTCCGTGGGCGCGCGGGGTGTCCGAAGTCGCCGCGGCGTCGGACGTCACGGTGGTGGCCGGGATGTTCACACCCGCCGGCGACGGCCGGGTCCGCAACACCGTCGTCGTAGCACACCCGGACGGGACACGCCGCGGGTACCACAAGATCCATCTCTACGACGCCTTCGGATTCACCGAGTCGAAGAATGTGGCCGCCGGAGCGGAGCCGCTGACCTTCGCGGTCGGCGACGTCACCGTCGGCGTGGCCACCTGCTACGACATCCGATTCCCCGCCTTGTTCACCCACCTCGCACGGAGGGGCGCCCAGGTGATCGTGGTACCCACGTCGTGGGGTTCCGGACCGGGCAAACTCCGTCAGTGGGAGGTGCTGGCCTCGGCCCGAGCGCTGGACTCGACGACCTTCGTCGTGGCCGTCGACCAGGCGTTTCCCACCGACGACGCGGCCGCGTCGTCGAGCGCGCCGACCGGAATCGGACACAGCCAAATCACAGACCCATTCGGTACGTTGGTCGCCGCGTATCCGGATAGCATCCGGGTGGACGTGCACGACCTCGACCTAGCACTGGTCGACCAAGCCCGTACGCAACTGGCAGTCCTCGCCAACGAGCGCCCACTGCCGGTCGGCGGCGAGACGGACAACGACGTGACGCCGGCCCACACGCGGCTCCGCGAGTCAGACGACCCAGGACGGAACCCATGAGCGACAGCAACACGCCCCGCCCCGATTCCTCATCCGGGGACCCCGCCGACGCAACCGGCAAGCACGATCCGAACACGAACAACCCCGGCGATCCCGATCCCGCGACCGGTGAGCCGACCTCGACGGGCCAGGGCGGCGAATGGCGTCCGGTGTCCGGCACCGAACAGGGCGAGCCGCCCGCCACTGAGCAGTTCGCGACCGAACCGATCGTCCCGGGAGCGCAGGCCTACTCGGCCATCCCGCCGTCCGATGCCGACACCGGTGCCATCGGCGGTGCCAAGCCCCCCACCTCGCAGTTCGCGCCCGGCGAGGACCCGTACGGGCCTGGGACGACCGCCTCGGGACCGATTCCGCCGGGATCGCCCGACGGCACCGGTAGCGGGCCGGTCCTCACCTCCCCGCGCAAGAAGCGGAGCACCCGCAAGATCGTCGCCTTCAGCGTCGTCGGTGTGCTGCTCCTCGCGGTCATCGCCGCGGTCGGCAGCGAGCTGTACCTGCGCAACAAGGTCACCAACTGTCTCGAGGAATCCTTCAGCGGACTGACCGGCGTGCCGACCGAGGTGTCGCTCAGCCGTAAGCCGATCCTCCTGCAGGGCAGCGGCGACATCCCGTTCGTACAGGTCGACACCGATGACAGCGCCGGGGGCGTCCGTCTGCACATGCGTGCCGACGGCATCTCGGGCACCGAGAACTCCACCGACATCCAGAGTCTCGACGGCACGGGTTTCATCCCCTACGAGCGGATCGTCGAACTCAGCAAGGAGCAGGCCGGGGCATCCGGTCAGAGCACCGGCACCCCGACCGGTGGCGTCGGCGCGGTCGAGCAGATCACCGGCAATGCGGCCGACGGCACCTTCGAGGTGCAGGCCGCCTTCCCGGTCATGGTCTTCCAGGTGCCGGTGTCGGCGACCATCAAACCGGTGCTGAACGACGGCCGGGTCGACTTCGAGGTCGTGAAGGCCAGCGCCCTGGTCTTCGGCATCCCGCCGGACTTCGCGCAGCAGATCGTCGACCAGATCACGACGTCGTCGCTCGGCCCGTTCTTCGACGAGGTGCAGGTCGACTCGCTCGAGGTGACCGACAGCGGACTCGAGTTCGCCATCAGCGGTTCGGACGTGCAGCTGACCAGTGAGATGACCGGCACCTCGTCGCAGAGCCAGTCGGGCGGTTGCTCGGTCTGACCGGGACTCAGACCGCCGGCGGCGGGTCGACGGTCAGGAACCAGACCGTCGGACCGTCGGTCAGCGTGAACTCTCCGTAGACCCGGCCGCCCCACTTCCGTGCGTACACGTCGACCATGTGGGCGTCGGCCGTGCTGGCGGTGACCGGCGACCCCGCGCCGAGGGCCTCTTGCAGGACGGGTTCGAGCATTGCCGCGAGAGTGCCGTTCCTTCGATGGGCCGGGTGGACGAGGGCGAACACGATGCTGTGCGCGGTATCAATCGTGAGCGCGCGCGATTTCTCCTGGAGTTCGCGGAATCGTGGAATCAAACCATCGAGGGCGGTCATGAAATGGCGTGTACGGTTCGCGAGTTCGTCGTCGACCGGTTGGGTCCGATGATCGGGGCCCGCCACCGCGATCAGTCCGGTCAATTCCCCGGTGGTGGCGAACAGACCCCGCAGGCCCGGCAGCAGATCGGTGAAGAGGACGTCGCCGTACCACCGGAACACTTCGGGCGGGGAGTTCTCGCCCAGAAGCCATCGATAGACCGGGACCTCCTGCATTCCCGCCGCGAGAAGGTCGAGTGCGAGCGGGCGGTCGGCGGCCGTCAACGACCGTGATCCGGTCCCGGTCGCGTGAATGCTGACCATTGATCAATGCCACCATGAAATCCCCGCGAATGTTCCCGGTCGGGTGAATTCCGCGCGAGATTCATGTGGTGTTTAGAACGGCATTTGAGAACCCAAACCAAGAATTATTCATATCGCAGGACGATTCCGTGATCGGTCTGTAACGTCGCCCCCGAGTCGTGTGACCAGGTGAGACGCGCGACCGGCACTCAGGCATCTCACCATCATCAGAGGAGGCGGATATGGCAGGCATAGTCGAGGGCGGTCTCGCGGGTGCGATCGGAGGTGCCGTCGAGGCGATCATCGGCGGGCTCGGTGACGCGGGTTCGCTCGGCGGCGGTTCGCTCGGTGGCAGCGATTCGGAGACCTGAATCGACCCGACTCACCACCGGTTCAGCAGTTGATGGCCCCGACGGCATCAACTGCTGAACTGTTTCTGGGCCGAGTCAAGATTCGACGCAGGCACCCGCACCTTGCATTTTCGATGCATTTCAAGGGTGTTCACATTCGATTTCCCATGATTTCAATTCGGGCAATGTTGCGCTTTCAGCTGGGATGACGCTGTTTTCGTGGGTCCGATTGTTGCGATATGCGAAGGCGGGTTTCGCTGATAGGGGAGACATTCCCGAAATGAATATGTAACGTCGGCGTCGAGCCGACGCACGGGTGAGAGCGGACGGTGATCGACGAACAATCTCACCGATGACGAAGGGAGCAGATATGTCTGACGCAATCGAGGGTGGCATCTCCGGCGCTATCGAGGAGATCATCGGCAACCTGGTCACCGGTTCGCTCGGTGGCGAGGAAGAGACCCCCGCCGGCTGAGTGCCCAGACTTTGCAACCGCCCCGCGACGGAAGTCGCGGGGCGGTTCGCTGTGTGGGGCCCTCAATTGAAGACGACGGTCTTACGTCCGTGGACGAGCACCCGGTCCTCGAGATGCCACCGCAGGCCTCGGCTGAGCACCAGCGTCTCGATGTCGCGACCCTGGCGGACCATGTCGGCGACCGAGTCGCTGTGGTCCACGCGGACCACGTCTTGTTCGATGATGGGTCCGGCGTCCAGGTCGGCGGTGACGTAGTGGCAGGTGGCTCCGATCAGCTTGACCCCGCGCGCGAAGGCCTGGTGGTAGGGCCGCGCACCGACGAAGCTGGGCAGGAAGCTGTGGTGGATGTTGATGGCCCGCCCGGCCCACGCATCGCACAGCTGAGGCGGCAGGATCTGCATGAAGCGCGCGAGCACCACGGCGTCGGGGTCATAACCCTCGACGATCCGCCCCAGCTCGCCGAAGGCCTCGGCCTTGCGCTCGCTCGCGAACGGCACATGGTGGAACGGGATGCCGAACCGAGTGGCCAGGTCTTCCAGTTCGCGGTGGTTGCCGACGACCGCCCGGATGGCCGCCGGCAGTTCTCCACGATGTGCACGTCCGAGCAGGTCGATGAGGCAGTGGGTCTCCTTGCTCACCAGGAGGACCACGGACTTCGTCTCCCGCGAATCGGTGAGGCGCCAATCCGTTTCGGGTCCGAGTTCGGCGGCCACCTCCGACGCGAAGCGTGCGCGCAGTTCGTCCGCGGTCGACGACACCGAATCCGCGCGGATGGCCTGGCGGGTGAAGAACCACCCGGTCTCCTCGTCGGAGTGATAGGCCGCCTCGGTGATCCAGCCCCCGACATCGGTGAGGAAGGTCGAGATCCGCGCCACGATGCCGGTGCGGTCGGGGCAGCCGAGCGTCAGCACGTAGCGGCGCTCGGTCTGGTCTGTCGGGATCGTCTGTGCGGGGGCCACGACAGTCAGTGTGCCAAGCTCGTCGGTGTGACGAACAAGGACCTGCGACGCGGCGACGTCGCCGCCATCATCGACCACACCTTGCTCAAACCCGAGGCGACCCGGGCCGACGCGGAGGCCACGGTCGCCGAGGCCGCGCGGCTCGGGGTGCTCGCCGTCTGCCTCTCGCCGTCGATGTTGCCGACCGACACCGGGGAACTGCGGACCTGTGTCGTGGCCGGGTTCCCGTCGGGGAAACACCACTCGCTGGTCAAGGCGGCCGAGGCGCGTCTGGCCGTCGACTCCGGGGCGGACGAGATCGACATGGTGATCGATGTGGGTGCGGCCGTCGACGGCCGGTTCGACGAGGTGTTCGCCGACGTCCTGACCGTCCGGGAGGCCGTCGGCGACGACACCCTCCTGAAGGTGATCATCGAATCGGCCGCGCTGCTGCAGTTCGCCGGGCCTGACACCGTCACCGAGGTGTGCCGCCGCGTCGAGCGGGCCGGTGCGTCGATGGTGAAGACGTCGACCGGGTTCCACCCCGCGGGCGGCGCGAGCGTCGAGGCGGTGCGACTGATGCGTGCCGCGGTGAGCGACCGGGTGGGAGTCAAGGCGAGCGGTGGCATCCGGACCGCCGAGGCGGCCGCCGAGCTCATCGCCGCGGGGGCGACCCGGCTCGGGCTGTCCGCGTCGGCCGCCGTGCTCGACGGATTCCCCGACTAGGCGGCCGGCCGCGGACCTGCGGCCCGGCGTCGGTCACGCCAGGGCGGAGACCTTGGCGTCGAGGTCGGCCATGACCAGGCTGGCGTTGACCGCGGCACCGGCGGACACGCCCTCGCCCATGGCGACGGTCACCATCGCGTGCACGGTGGTGGTGTTGCCCACCGCCCATACGCCCGGCAACGCGGTCTCGCCCATCGGGCCGGTCCCGACCAACCCGCCCATCGGGCCGTCGTCGAGGGTGCCGCCGAGTCGCTCGTAGAGGTCGCCGCGGACGACGAATCGCGGCGAGACGACCACCGCGTCGGCCTCGACCACGGTGCCGTCGGTCAGGAGCACGCCGTCGAGGTGGGCAGAACCGTTCTCCGCGCGCGTCCGGACGCGCTCGACGCGGGCGTCGACGATGTCGATGCCGACCGCGGCGAAGTGTGACCGATCGTCGTCCGACAGGGCATCGGGATCGTGCGCGACCACGGTCACCCGGTCGCTGAGCTGGCGGAACATCAGTGCCTGGTGCGCCGACATCGGGCTCGTCGCGATCTGCACGATGCGTGTTCCGCGGACCTCGTAGCCGTGGCAGTACGGGCAGTGCAGCACATCGTGTCCCCACAACTCCGCGACGCCGGGGAGGTCGGGGAGTTCGTCGACCAGGCCGGTAGCCAGGATGAGGCGACGGGCCGCGACGACTTCGCCGGAGGACAGCCGCAGGGTGAAGTCGTCGACGGTGCCGGCCGCGTCGACGACTGTGCCGGAACGGATCTCGGCGCCGTATCCCGTCGCCTCCGCCCGACCGCGGGCGAGTAGCTCCAGGGGTGCGATCCCGTCCTGCCCCAGCACATTGTGGGCGCCGGCCGCCGGTGCGTTGCGCGGTTGCCCCGCGTCGATGACCACGACCTTGCGCAGGGATCGCGCGAGGACGGTCGCGGCGCTGAGTCCGGCAGCTCCGCCGCCGACGATAGCGACGTCGTATTCGGTTGTAAGGGAGTCTTTCTGGGCGGATGAGGAGTTGGTCATCGTTGCTCGCTCTCGGAGGTGGGAATGGAGGAGGTGCGCGGCCGGGCGACCCAGAGGAATCGTCCGGCGGCGAGGGTCAGGTCATCGAGACGATTCCGCGCGTCTGCCTCGGTCAGGTCGTCGAGCAGGGCGAGGTCGGCGGGATCGAGGGCGTCGGCCAAGCGATGCCGGAACTGGGCGAACCAGTGCCGGGCGTACCGCGCGACCGACTGGCTCGGGTCGCTGCGCCGGACGTGAACGGTCTCGGCGCGGAGTACCTCGTAGTCGACGTCGTCAAACGCGTCGGTCCAGTCCACGAGCGCCTCCCATCCGGCCCCGGCGGCCGCGGTCTGACAGCGGTCCTGCAGCCCGAGCAGTTCGGCGTCCTCGTGAGCAGGGACGAAACGCGGGACGCCCGCCATTTCGGTGATCACGACGATGCCGTCCGGTCCGAGCGAGGTCGCGGCCTCCCGCAACAGGCGCTGCGGATCGGCAATGTGATGCAGCGACATCGCCGCCCACACGACGTCGGGCGTTCCGAGCGGCGGCAGTCCGTCGTCGAGATCGGCGACGACGGCGGTCACTCGATCGTCGAAACCGCCCTCCCGTGCCCGTCGTTCGACGAGCGCGACCATGTCGGACGACCCGTCGACCGCCAGGATCGAGGCCTGTGGGAAGCGGCGGGCGAGCGCCTCGGTGCCGGTGCCGGTCCCCGCCCCGAGATCGGCGATGCGCGCGGGTACGCGCCCCAGGGTCTCCGCGACGAGACGGGAGGCGTCCTCGAGGTAGTCGGCCATGAGCTCGGCGTCGAGGTCGAGGACCGCGGCGAGCCGGGCGTGGTTGTGGTGGTCGGTGTGGTTCGCGTGCTCGTGATGTCCGCCGGTCGGATGGGGATGGTGCGTGCTGGTCATGACCTCACGGTAGCGCCGCCATGCCTGGATGGCATAGCATCTTGCCAATGACGCAAGAACTCGACGCGGTGGTCCGCCAGCGCATCCGCGGCCTCCGCATCGCCAGGGGCTGGACGCTCGACGCGCTCGCCGCCCGGTGCTATCTGTCGCCGTCCACACTGAGTCGGATCGAGACCGGGCATCGGCGGGTGGCGCTCGACCAGCTCGTGCCGATCGCCCGCGCGCTGGGCACGACCCTGGATCAGCTGGTCGAACCGGCGGACGACACCGATGTCGTGATCCGGCCCCAGCCACACGAGGTGGAGGGCATGACGATGTGGCTGCTCTCGCGGGAGAACGCCCCACAGGGTGTCACCGTGGCGAAGATGCGGTTCGACCGCGAGCAACCCGTCGGTGACCTGCGCGTCCATCCGGGCTACGAATGGTTCACGGTGCTGTCGGGAACCGTGAGGCTGTGGCTGGGCGACCGCACGATCCTCGTGCCCGAGGGTGACGCCGCGGAGTTCTCGACGATGATCCCGCACGCCATCTGCGCTTATCAGGGCCCGGCGGAGGTGCTGTCGATGATGGACCACGCCGGCGAGCGCGCGCACCTGCCGTCCGTGCGAACCGGACCCGCGGCGCGCGACGACGACGCCCCGGACGCCTGACCACCTGCCCCGCGGCCGCACACCACCGATGCGAGGCGGCGCATCGGTACTGTTGTTGCGGTGATGACTCCCCAGACCTCGGTGAACCGACGCTCCGTGCTCGCCGCGGCCGGGGTCGGAGCGCTCGGGGTCGCGGTGGCGGCCTGCTCCGGCTCCGGCCTCGGCCCCGGAGACGACACACCGGCCGACCCGCCGGTCACCCTGACGTTCACCCCAGCCCTCGATGCCGAGCCGGCCACCCCGACCGCCGAGTTCTCGGTCAAGGCGACCGACGGTTCCCTGAACCCCGACGTGAAGCTGACCAACCCGCGCGGCGTCGTGGTGAAGGGTCAGTTGTCGGAGGACCGGACGACCTACACGATCAGCGAGCCCCTCGGTTACGGCACCGAATACACCTGGAGCGGAACGGCGGTGGGTCTCGATCGCAAGGTCGTGCCGGTCGCCGGGACGTTCACCACGCTGCAGCCGTCGAGTCAGGTGAACGTCGTCGTCAACATCGGCGACGGTCAGGAGGTCGGCATCGCGGCGCCGATCATCCTGAAGTTCAACGGGACGGTCGAGGACAAGGAGGCCGTGGAGCGGGCGCTGACCGTCACCACCACACCACCCACCGAGGGGTCGTGGGCGTGGCTGGGCGAGGACAACGGCTCCCGCGTGCACTGGCGACCCCGCGAGTACTACGCACCCGGGACGAAGGTCAGCATGGCAGCCAAGCTGTACGGCCTCGACCACGGCGGCGGTGCCTATGGAGCGGCCGACGTGACCAGCGACTTCGCCATCGGGCGGGCCCAGGTGGTGAAGGCCGAGGAGTCCTCGCACCGGATCGTGGTGCTCCGCGACGGTGTCGAACTCATGGCGCTGCCGTGCAGCTACGGCGGCGGCGACCTCGACCGGAACGTCACGCGCTCGGGCATCCACGTGGTCACCGAGAAGTACGAAGAGTTCTTCATGAGCAATCCGGCCGCGGGTTACTTCAACATCCGCGAACGCTGGGCCGTGCGGATCTCCAACAACGGCGAGTTCATCCACGCGAACCCGGCGACCGTGAACGTGCAGGGATCGGCCAACGTCACCAACGGATGCATCAACCTGTCGGAGGCCGACGCCGAACGCTACTTCCGTGTCGCGGTCTACGGCGACCCGGTGGAGGTGACCGGGACGCGGATCGCGTTGTCGGAGGCCGACGGCGACATCTACGACTGGATCTACGACTGGGAGACCTGGCAGGGCATGTCGGCCATCAAGGGCGAGGTCCGCGAGACCTCGATCCCGGCGACGCCCAGCGGGGCGCCCACCTCGAACGCCCCGGCCCCGCGCTAGCCGCTAGCCGGTCTTGATGTTCCGCCGGGCCGAGGCCTGATCGCGCGGCTTGAGGATGATCTGGTCCAGGTTGACGTGCGGCGGCCGGGACGCGACGAACCCGATGACCTCGGCCACGTCCTCGGCGACGAGCGGTGTCAGGCCCTCGTAGACCTTGTCGGCGCGTTCCTGGTCGCCCTCGAAGCGGACGAGGGAGAAGTCGGTCTCGACCATGCCCGGCGCGATCTCGGTGAGCCGGACGGGCTTCCCGAGGAGTTCATAGCGCAGGGTCCGGTGGGTGACACCCTGCGCATGCTTCGCCGAGGTGTACCCGGCGCCGTTGTCGTAGGCCTCGAACGCCGCGATCGAGGTGACGGAGACGATCAGGCCGTCACCCGACGCGATGAGCGCGGGAAGCAACGCCTTGGTGACCCGCAGGCTCCCCAGCACGTTGGTCTCCCACATCCAGCGCCAGTCGTCGAGGTCGGCGGTTGACACGGGGTCGAGACCCTTGGCGCCACCGGCGTTGTTCACCAGCACGTGCACCGTGTCGAGGCCGTCGACGAAGGCGGCCACGGACTGCTCGTCGGTGACGTCGAGTTGCCTTCCGGTGCCGCCGATCTCGTCGGCCAGTGCGGTCACCCGATCGATCCGGCGCGCCCCCAGCACCACGTGGAAGCCCTGCGAGGCGAGCTGACGCGCGGTGGCCGCGCCGATCCCCGAACTGGCGCCGGTGACCACGGCGATCGGTCGGTTGTCCGTCGACTGGGAGGCGGTGTCGGTGCTCATGGGCTCAACCTTACGGACCGCGCTGCTACATTCGTCGCATGAGTGGGGGAGTGATCCCGGCGGCGCTGCAACTGACCTCCACCCCGGCGGCGGCGGTACTGCATGCGATCCGGGTCGGCGGACCGGTGACGCGGGATCAGCTCGCCGCGACGACGGGTCTGTCGCCGGCCACCATCAACCGTCAGGTGCACGCGCTGGCCGCTCACGGTCTGGTCGTCGAACGCCCCGATCTCGCCGGGCCGAAAGCGATTGGCCGGCCCAAGAATCCGCTGACCATCGACCGCGACTCGCTGTGCGTCGCGGGTATGCACATCGGCGCCCGCCGGACCGTGCTCGTCATCGCCGACCTCGGCGGCCGCACACTGCACAGTCACGCCGTGCTGACGCCGACCGGCGATCAGGAGGACGCGCTCGCGCACCTCAGCGGACTGCTCGCCGAACTCGCCGCCCGGTTCAGCGGGCGGCGGGTGCTGTGGGGAGGTGTCGCGGTCGGTGGCGCGGTCGATGCCGAGACCGGGGTGGTGAACCACCGGGTCCTGGGCTGGCATCAACTCGCCGTGGGCGCAACACTTGCCGGGAGCCTCGACACGCCGGTGTCGGTCTGTGAGCACGTCGAGGCGATGGCGGCCGCCGAGTTGCTCCTGTCGCATCCGCGCGACGACGGGGGTTCCGGGCTGTTCTTCTACGCCCGCGAAACGGCCGGGATGGCAATGACTCTCGACGGCCGCGTGCACGTACCGGAGCGTGGCGCGGGCACCATCGCGCATCTGCCGGTCACGGCTCCGGTGCTCGCCCCCGGGCTCACCCGGGTCCGGTTGCAGAACGTCATCGGCAACGACGCCGCGGAGGTCGCGGCGCGTCGGCTGAGGATCAGCCCCACGGCCGCTCGGATCGCCGACGAGCGGGCCCGGGTGCTGGGAGAGTCGGTCGCGCTCATCCGGGATGTGATCAACCCCGATGCCATCGTCGTGGCCGGCGACGCGTTCGCCGCACACCCGCACGGGCTCGCGCCGGTGCAGGCGGCCTTCGACGAGGCGACCACGCTGACCTGGCCGCTGGAGATCGCGCCGTCGAGATTCGGTGTGCGCGTGCAGGAGAGCGCGGCGGTCGTGGTGGCGCTCAGCGTCATCTACGCGGATCCGATCGCGGCGACGGCGACGCTGTAGACAGGCCGTCGGCCCGCCTGCCTCTGCCGTCGTCGCACGCATCCCCTACGGTGTGTCCATGACGCTGCCCCGCGATGTATCCGCACGGCTCGAGGTGCGGGTCGACGACCCCACCGAACTGGAGATGCAGATCACCGTAGCCCGACTGCCCGGCCTCCAGTTGGAAGAAGAACTCGAGGTCGAATTCGACGGACAGTCGGTGACGCCCGAGGAGATCATCGGGCCGCACGGTTCCCGGATCCATCGGCTGCAGCTCGAGCGGGGTCTGCTGACCATCGACTACCGGGCGTCGGTCCTCACGCCCGCCGATCCGCTGCCCGTCGACATCGCCGACCGCTCGACGTACCTGCGGCCCAGCAGATATGCCGAGTGCGACAAGTTCTTCGGCTTCGCCGCGGGTCAGTTCGACGCATCGCTGCCCGACGGGGAGATCCTGAACCAGGTCGCCGCATACGTCTCGGACCGCCTCAGCTACATCCCCGGGACTTCCGACCCCATCGACGGCGCCGCCGACACCCTGCTCGCCGGTGCCGGGGTCTGCCGCGACTACGCGCATCTCGTCGTCGCGCTGCTGCGGGCCCTGAACATCCCGGCCCGCCTCGTCGCGGTGTACGCCCCAGGGTGTTCGCCGATGGATTTCCACGCCGTCGCCGAGGCGATCGTCGACGGTGAGTGGGTGGTGGTCGACGCGACCGGGCTCGCCCCACGTCAGAGCCTCGTGCGGATCTCGACCGGCCGCGATGCCGCCGACACCGCGTTCCTCGACAACCATCGCGGGTCGATCAACCTCAACTCCTACGAAGTGACGGCGACGGTGCGCGGCGAGCTTCCGATCGACGACGGGAATGCGCGCGTCCGGATAGGGTGAGCGCGTGCATGCGCTCACCTGTCCGGTCTGCAATGCGTTGTCGGGCTTCGATCGTCAGACCTGCCCGAACTGTGCGACGACCATGGGCGTGCACCTGCCGTCGCGGTCGCTGTACGCGGTCGGCGAGGAGGGGGTCGAGATCGGCGGTGCCCGGTGGGTGTGGTGTGCGAATCGGGATCGGACGCAATGCAACTGGCTGACGCTCGCCGAGGTCACCGAGGGCAGCATCGGCCTGCGGGGTCGGTGTTTCCCCGAGTCGCTGATCCGGCGTCAGCCCGACGCCGAGGACACGCTCGCGCTCGAGAAGCTCGCGCCGGCATCGTTCGACCTGCGGCTGCTGGTGTACCAACTCGTCGATCTGGGTCTGCCGGTGGAGCCGTTCTGGCGCACCGAGGGCGGCCTGGCCTTCGACCTGTTGTCGAGTCAGACCCTCGGCCGGCCGGTGATGATCGGGCACGCGGGCGGGGTGGTGACCATCGACCTCGCCGAGACCCAGGACGCCTATCGGGAGCGCCTCCGGGTCGACCTCGGCGAGCAGTACCGCACCATGCTGGGTCACTTCCGCCACGAGACCGGGCACTACTACGAACACGTCCTCGTCGAGACCGGCCCGGGCGCGGAACGCTACCTCGACCGGTGCCGGGACCTGTTCGGCGACGAACGCGCGAGCTACGCCGACGCGATCAACCGCCACTATCGGTTCGGGGCACCGGAGAACTGGCGGGAGTCGTACATCTCCGAGTACGCCACGATGCATCCGTGGGAGGACTTCGCCGAGTGCTTCGCGCACTACCTCCACATCACCGGGACCATCGACACCGCCCGGGAATCCGGGCTGAATCTCGACGCGCAGCAGGTCCGGTTCACCATGGACCGTGACATCGTGCCGCTCCGGTCGTACGCCGACGAGCCGATCGAACGGCTGCTGTACGACTGGAAGTGGTTGTCGCTCATGTTGAACCGGGTGAACGTGGCCATGGGACGCCGCCCGCTCTATCCGTTCACGATCCCCGAGCCCGTCGTGCGCAAGCTCGGCTTCGTGCACGAGGTGATCCGGGAGAGTGCGCGGCGGGCGGTGACGACGGACCCGCTCGTCGCGGCCCCGGCGCAGCCGGCCTAACCGGCCGAGGCCGTCCGCGCCCGCTGCTCGGCCACGAACGCGAGAACCGTTGCCACATCGTCGGTGTCGGCGATGCGATAGTCGGCGGCGGTGTCACCTTCACCGACCTTGATGCCGATGTCACCGGTCTGCGGACGCAGGTGGGCGAAGGCCTTCTCGTCGGTCACGTCGTCGCCGAGATAGATGACCGCGTCGGCGCCGACGGCCGCGCGCAGGGTTTCGAGGGCGTGGCCCTTGCTGGTCTCGATCACTGCGAGTTCGAGAACGGCCTTGCCCTCGGTGGTGTGCACCCCCGGCCAGGAGGCCGGGCCGGTGCGGGCGCGATCGAGCGCGGCGACGGCGTCGGACGCCGACGCGTTGCGCACGTGCAGCACCGTGCTCGCCGGTTTGACCTCGACGGTGCTGCCCGGGAATTCCGCTGCGATGGCGCGCAACTCGTCGATCAGACGGGTCAACAGCGCGCGCGCTTCGTCGGTGACCTCGACCGCGAACCCGGACTCGAACTCACTGCCGTGACTACCGACCAGCACGACCGGGGCAGTGAGGCCGGACAGTTCCGCGAGCACGGCCCGTTCGCGGCCGGACACCACGGCGACGACGGTGTCGGGAAGTGCCGCGGCGGCGACGAGAGCGTCGATCGACGCGGGTTCGGGGACGGCGTCCTCGGGACGCGCGACGATCGGCGAGACACATCCGTCGTAGTCGCTGGCCACGAGCAGCACCCCCACGCCGGCGACCCGGACCAGCGCGTCGGTGAGTTCGGCGGGAATCCCGGTGTGGCTCACTCGGGCTCGTCCACCAGATGAACACCCCGGTTGGGCGACAGTTCGGTGTCGGAGTCGGCACCGAGGGTGCCGAGGAAGCTCTCCGCCCACTTCGCGACGTCGTGTGCGAGGACCTGCCTGCGTAGCGCGCGCATCCGCCGCCTGCCCTCGTGTTCGCTCTGTTCGGCCGCGGCCTCGATCGCGTCCTTGACGCCGTCGAGGTCGTACGGGTTGGCCTGGTAGGCCGAGCGCAGTTCGGCTGCCGCGCCGGTGAACTCGCTGAGGACGAGCGCGCCGCCCAGGTCACCCCGGCAGGCCACGTACTCCTTGGCGACCAGGTTCATGCCGTCACGCAGAGGCGTGACCAGCATGACGTCGGCCGCGACGAAGAAGGCGACGAGTTCCTCACGCGGCACCGGACGGTGCAGGTACTGCACGACCGGCTGGCCCACGCTCGCGTAGGTGCCGTTGATGTTCCCGACGAGTTGCTCGATACCGGCGCGCATCTGCTTGTAGCTCTCGACGCGCTCACGGCTGGGCGTCGCGAGCTGCAGCATGACCGTGTCGGCGGGATCGAGTCGCTCCTCGGCCAGCAACTCGGAGATGGCCTTGAGCCGGACGTCGATGCCCTTGGTGTAGTCGAGCCGGTCGACGCCGAGCATGATCGTCTTCGGATTGCCCAGCTCACGGCGGATCTCGGCGGCGCGCTCCCGGATCTTGCGGGTCTTGGACAGTGCGTCGAGCTCCCCGGAGTCGATCGAGATGGGGAACGCGCCGACGCGCACGGTGCGGAATCCGACCTGCACCACGCCGAAGCGCGACCGCACCCCGACGGTGCCCTTGCTGGTGGCCTGCCCGGCGAGGCGTCGGGCGAGGAAGAGGAAGTTCTGTGCCCCACCCGGCAGGTGGAAGCCGATGAGATCGGCGCCGAGCAGGCCTTCGACGATCTCGGTCCGCCACGGCATCTGCATGAACAGCTCGACCGGCGGGAACGGGATGTGAAGGAAGAAGCCGATCTTGACGTCGGGCCGCAGCATGCGCAGCATCTTCGGCACCAGTTGGAGCTGGTAGTCCTGCACCCAGACCACGGCCCCCTCGCCCGCGGCTCGCGAGGCCGCCTCGGCGAAGCGTCGGTTCACCTCGACGTAGGTGTTCCACCATTCGCGGTGGTACTCGGGCTTGACGATGACGTCGTGGTAGAGCGGCCACAGGGTGGCGTTGGAGAAGCCCTCGTAGTATTCGGCGATCTCTTGCGCCGACAGCGGGACCGCGTGGATGTCGATGCCCTCGATGTCGGGGTTGTCATCGGAGTCGGGAATGCCCGACCAGCCGACCCAGGCCCCGGTGTTGGCGCGCAGGATCGGCTCGAGCGCGGTCACGAGTCCGCCGGGACTCTGCTTCCAGTTGACCGTGCCGTCGGGCAGGACCTCTTTGTCGACGGGCAGGCGGTTCGCGACGACCACGAACTCGGCACCGTCGTGGGTGGACCGGTCGGTGCCGGTCACTCCGGCGGTATCGGGGTTGGTTTCTCCTGCGCGCGGAGCCACCTGCTCAGGCGTTCTCGCCCGGCGCGATCCCCAGCATGGCGAACAGCATCCGGCACTCGTCGGCGTCGGTGGCGTACGCGGCGACGACTCGGCGTGCCGAGTTGGCGGTCTCGTCGGCCACCGGCTCCAGTTCGTCGTCGGTGATGTCGGTCGCGTCGGTGGTCTTCGCGGGCATGTGAGTCCCCTCGTTGTGCGGCATGGTGTGCGGTTCGGTGCGCGATGACGAGGCGCAGCCGTGCGGTGTCTCGGTCCGTTGCTGACTGGAGCGGCCGTCCGATGACACGCCCGACTCCGCATTCTACCCGGACATCGGTGGTGCTCACGGCCACCCGTCCGGCGTCAGCGTCGTGGCGGTGGCGGCCGCCACCCGTTCGCCCGGGCCCGTCGTGCCGCCGCGTCGGCCTGCCGCGCCTCACGGGCTTCGCGCAGGGCGATCCTTCGGCGGAGGCGCCAGTCCGGACGGGGTGGCAGCTGAGGGCGACGCAGCGACCGGGCGACGAACTCGCCCAGCGTGACCCCCGCAGCGAGGGCGCAGCCGATGGCCAGCGCGTTCGCGATCCAGGTGAATCCGTCGAGCGTCTGGTCGCCGAGGATGCCGTAGAGGCCGCGATACACCGCGAGACCGGGCAGCAGCGGGGTGATGCCGGCCACCGCGACGACCAGCGGCGGGGTCAACGCGCGGCGTGCCAGCAGGCCGCCGATCAGTCCGACGAACGCCGCCGCGAGACCGTTGGCGATGACGTCGCCGATGTCGGTGAACGTCGAGGCCGCCGCGACCGCGGTGCCGATGAAACCGCCGAGGAACGCCACGCCGAGGGCGCGCGTCTCGGCGTAGCTGGCCAGCGCGTAGGCGCAGGCGGCGACCGCGCCGGCGATCACCCGGATCGGCAGTTCGACGACCTCGAAGCTGGTGGTCGTGGTGATCGTGGGCAGGAAGATGCCGCCCGCCTCCAGGATTCGGATCGCGACGCCGACGCCGGCGATGATGCCGCCGGTCATCAGCAGCAACTCGAAGAACCGGGCGACACCGGTGATCGGTGCGCCGGTGATCGCGTCCTGGACCGAGCCGACGAGGGACAACCCCGAGAGCAACACGACGATGCCGGCCGCGATGACCTGCGACGGCGCGATCTGCACACCGAGTCGTTCGGCCGCGGCGAAGACCAGGGCGGCCGGGACCACCGCGATGAAACCGCCGGTCAGCTGCTGGAAGAAGACCGGTGTCCCAATGCGGTTGAGCCAGCGGTTGACGGTCACCGTCACCACGGTCGTCAGGAAGGCGAGCGCGGCGACGAGGTATTCGCCGCCGAGGAGCACCGCGATGCCCGACGCCATGATCCCCCAGGCGGTCGTGGCCAGCCAGTGCGGATAGGGGTGCGGCGCGGTGATGATCTCGTCGACCATCTGGTGCGCGGTGGACGGGCTGATGAACGAATCGCGGATGCGGCGGACGAGCCGGTCGACCTGCGCGAGCCGGGTGAAGTCCATCGACCGGTAGTAGACCTGCTCCATGGTCGTGATCGGCGGGAGCGTCGCGCCGCGCCGCGCGCTGACGACGATCGTGTTGTAGGTGACATCCACGTCGACGTCCTCGAGGCCGTACACGCCGGCGACGAACTTGATCTGCGTCTGGGTGTCGATGGCCCCGGTGCCCGAGTCGAGCAGCACCGCCCCGATCTTCGTGGCGAGATCGAGGACCTCGGTGATCGCCGCGACGTCGAACGGTTCGATCGGCTTACGTGGCGACACCATGATGCTGCCCGGTTCGATGGTGTCGATCGTCGCCTGCCGGCTGCCGCTGAGCCGACGCAGGACACGGCCGATCTGTTCGCGCACGCAGGCCTCCTCGGGTCGATGGTGGAGTGCTCGCGGGGTAACCGACACCCGGCCGGTTCAACCCTGACAGGAGACTGGATACACCTCGTCCGTCCGGACGACTCCGGCAGGGTCGACGGCGGTGGTGACCGGGGTTGCTCGTCTACGATCGCGGCATGTCCTCGGTGCAGATCAACGGTCCGCGAGACGGCCACACCCGCAGTGCCATGGTGAGTCCCGGAAGTCTCGTCTTCACCGCCGGTGCGGCCCCCATCGACGACGACGGCGCCACCGTCGCACCCGGGAACGTTCGCGAACAGGCCGTGCAGTGCATGAGAAACCTCGAGGCCGCGCTGATCGAGTCCGGCGCGACGCTGCGCGACGTCGCGAAGGTCACCGTCTTCGTCGCCGAACACCTGCAGGCCGATCTGGTGGTCGCGTGGGACGCGGTGACCGAGGCGTTCGGCGACCACAAGCCGGCCGGCAGCCTGCTGGGCGTCTCGGTCCTCGCCTACGACGATCAGCTGGTGGAGATCGAAGCGGTCGCGGCCATCCGGGGCTGATCGCGGCCCGGCCGGTCCGCCGGGTGCGGATGAAGCGGAAGAGGTCCGACGGATATACTCGCTCGCGCGCCTCCTTAGCTCAGTGGTAGAGCACTCGCCTTGTAAGCGAG